>CAZNNJ010000130.1:7152-10505 GCA_964574305.1 uncultured Rhodospirillales bacterium
CGTTGTCCGCCTACCACGCCGGTGCGATTGGTCTGGACCAGGGCTGTGCGCTGACGGAGATCGAGGCAGAGTGTCTTTCCTGCCCAATGTAAAGCGCTGGCATCGATCTGGGCTCCTTCGCCGGGCTGCTGACCGACCCGATCAGCCAGAACGCGCTGGAACTCTGCCGCCAGCGCGCCGGCGATACCTCGACCGACGCCGCGCCGATGGAAACGGCGTCGCTGGGCGCCGCGGCCCGAATCGTCGGCCTGCCGCTCTCGGTCGATCTCCAGACCGCGCCGCCGGCGAACCTGGTCGCGGTCGCGCTCGATCCGGCCGCCTCGCCCGAGGCCAAGCTGGAAAGCGCCTTCGCCGCCGGCCGCGCCAGCGCGCTCTATGGCGAGTATCTGGCGAATGTCTTTGCCGGCTCGCCCGCCGGAAGCCTGCCGGCAACCGGCGCCGCGCCCGCCGACGGCGCCAGCGCGGCGGCGCTCTACAATGCCATCGTCCAGGAAGGCGCGGTCGACCAGCGCGTCGGCATGGCCGAGCGCGGCCTGCTGTCGGCCGACGGCATCGCGGACAAGGTCGGCGTCGCCATGGTCTCGCCGCTGCGCAAGTTCGAGCCGGTGCCCGAGCTGGGCCCGGTCGCGGCGCGGATGGCGATCCTGTTCTACACGCTGGGCGATCTCGAGGCGGCCGCACCCTGGGCGGAGCTGGCCGACAGCGGCGGCAGCGGCGCCTTGCTGTGGCCCTATCGCGTGCTGATCAAGCAGGCCGAGCCCGGCGCGATCGACGACTGGGAGCAGGCGGCCACCCTCGACCCCGCCTACCGGGCCCGCATCGTCACCATCCTCTCGGCCTTCGGCGCCGCCCGGCCACCCAAGGGCTCGGCGCGCGTCGCCGGCGACGACCGGCCCGAGGCCCCGTTCGGCGACCTGATCGCCATCGACAGGTCGGCCAAGGACCTGCATGTCGGTGAGACCGTGCTGCGCGCGCTGGCGATACTGGGCCGCGGCGGGCCAGCGAACCTGCACCCGCTGGCCCTGCGCCGCGTGCTGGCCGATCTCGACCAGGTGAGCCTGCACAGCGAGGCCCATGCGCTGGCCTTCGAGGCGATCACCGCCGCCCTCTATGCGGGCCGGCAGAACAGCGGCGGACAGGTTGGGGCGGGGCCGTAAGCCGAAGCCCCGCCAGGCCGTCTCGGCCGGGGTGGACGCCTTCCTCGACATGATGGTCGGCGAACGTGGCGTCGCGGCCAATACCAGCGCCGCCTACGCCGCCGATCTGGCCGACCTTGCCCTGTTTCTGGCGCCGGCGCTGCCGGAGGACGCCACCACCGACCAGCTGCGCGGCTATTTCGCCGCCCTGCATGCAGGCAGGACCGCCGCGTCGCCGCGCACGGTCGGGCGGCGCCTGTCTGCCTTCCGCCAGTTCTACCGCTTCCTGCTGTCCGAGGGGCGCCGGCAGGACGATCCCTCCTCCGCCATCGACGCACCCAAGCTCGGCCGGCCGCTGCCCAAGCTGCTGTCGGAGAACGAGGTCGGTACGCTGATAACGCCGGCCGCCGATGCGATTTCCGGCGAAACCGCGACCGACCCGCAGGCGCTGCGCTTCGCCCTGCTGGTCGAGCTGCTCTATGGCAGCGGGCTGCGGGTGTCGGAGCTGGTCGGATTGCCGATGAGCGCGCTGGGCCGCGACGCGCGCGTGCTAGCGGTGCGCGGCAAGGGCGGCAAGGACCGGCTGGTGCCGGTGTCGGAGCCGGCGCGGGCCGCGCTTGCCGCCTATCTTGCCGTCCGCCGGTCCTTCATCCCCGGGCGCGAGGCCTCGCCCTGGCTGTTCCCCTCGGCCGGCTCCCGCCTCGGCCACCTCACTCGGCAGCGTTTCGCCCAGTTGCTAAAGGAACGCGCGGTCGCGGCGGGGCTCGACCCGGCCAAGGTCAGCCCGCACGTGCTGCGCCACGCCTTCGCCACCCACCTGCTCGACCACGGCGCCGACCTGCGGGCGGTGCAGAAGATGCTGGGCCATGCCGACATCGCCACCACCGAAATCTACACCCATGTCGCCGGCGAGCGGCTGCAGAAGGTCGTGCGCAGCGCCCATCCGCTGGCCAAGACGAAAGACTGACGCCCAGACCGCTGTAGTTCGTGCATGTTTACGATGGTAAAATCGGCGCATGTCAGAGAGTCCCGAATCCCATCTTTGGCCGGGCGCGGCGCTGGCGCTCGGCGCGGCGGTGCTGTTCGGCATCGCCACACCGTTCTCGAAGCTGCTGATCGGCCAGGTCGACCCGCAGATGCTGGCGGGCCTGCTCTATCTCGGCGCCGGCATCGGTCTGGCCGGAGTACATTTCGGTCGCGGCGCGCTCGGTGTGCCGGCGCCGGAGGCTTCGCTCAAACAAGCCGACCTGCCGTGGCTGGCGGCGGTTGTGCTGTTCGGCGGCATGCTGGGGCCGCTCTTCCTGATGCTGGGCGTGGCCCGGACCGATGCATCGTCGGCCTCGTTGCTGCTCAATCTCGAAGGGCTGGCGACGATGGCGATCGCCTGGATCGTCTTCCGCGAGAATGTCGATCGGCGCCTTCTACTCGGCGCCCTGTCGATCCTTGCCGGCGCGGCGGCGTTGTCCTGGCATGACGGCGGTTTTTCAGTCGACGGCGGGTCGCTGTTCATCGCCGCTGCGTGCCTCGCCTGGGGCATCGACAACAACCTGACCCGCAAATTGTCGGCCGCCGACCCGGTCGTGACCGCGATGACCAAGGGGCTGGCCGCCGGCACCGTCAATACTGGCATCGCGCTGGCAAACGGAGCGTCGCTGCCCGCTTCGACGACACTGCTCGCCGCCACTTTGCTCGGCTTCCTCGCCATCGGGGTCAGCCTAGTGCTGTTCATCCGGGCACTACGCTATCTCGGCACGGCGCGGACCGGGGCCTATTTCTCGCTCGCCCCGTTCATCGGCGCGGTGGTCGCCATTCTGGTCCTGCACGAGCCGATGACGGAGACCCTGCTGCTGGCCGGCCTGCTGATGGGCTTCGGCCTCTGGCTGCACCTGACCGAGCGGCACGAGCACGCGCACATCCATGAAGCGCTCGAGCACGACCACAGCCATACGCACGATGACGGCCATCACGACCACGGCCACGACGGCCCGGTGACCGAGCCCCATACCCACCGGCATCGCCACCGCCGGACATGGCATTCCCACATCCATTATCCCGACCTGCCTCATCGCCATTCGCATGATGGGGGGCACGGTTGAAGCTGGATGTCCTGTAGGATGGGCAGAGCGCAGCGAAACCCATCGTCAACAGCCGAAGAGCAGCCGCCAAGGCGCCAAGACGCCAAGCAAGACCCCCAAGGGAATGCCAATTCCCTACGGC
>CAZNNJ010000131.1:0-10362 GCA_964574305.1 uncultured Rhodospirillales bacterium
ATGGAGCGCGTGCCGCTGACCTATGGCAGGCTGCTGACCGGCGCGCTGGTGCTGGGCCGCAAGCTGACCGCGATGACGCAGAAGGGTGAGGCTGTCGGCCTGCTGCTGCCGAACTCGGCCGCCGGGGTGGTGTCGTTCCTGGGGTTGCAGGCCCTCGGCCGCATCCCGGCGATGCTGAACTACTCGACCGGTCAGGCCAACATGACGGTGGCGCTTCAGGCCGCCGCCATCCGTACGGTCGTGACCTCCCGCCGCTTCGTCGCGATGGGCAAGTTCGAGAGCCTGGTCGCGCATCTGGGGACGATGGCCGAGATCGTCTATCTCGAGGATATCCGCGCCACGGTCGGCACGTTCGACAAGCTGCGCGGCCTCATCGACCGGATCGGCGCTCGCGCCCGTCAGGCAAAGGTCGATCCGAAATCGCCTGCGGTGATCCTGTTCACCTCGGGGTCTGAGGGCACGCCCAAGGGCGTCGCGCTCAGCCATCGCGGCCTGCTCTCCAATGTCGGCCAGGCGGCTTCGCGCATTGCCTTCAACCCGACCGACGTGGTGCTGAACGCGCTGCCGGTGTTCCACTCCTTCGGCATGACGGCGGGCCTCCTGCTGCCGCTGGTGTCGGGGGTGAAGACCGTGCTCTACCCGAATCCGCTGCACTACCGCCGCGTGCCTGAGGTCGCTTACGACACCGACGCCACCATCCTGTTCGGCACCGACACGTTCCTCACCGGCTATGCGAAGCAGGCGCACCCGTACGACTTCCGCACGTTGCGCTATGTCTTCGCCGGCGCCGAGCGGGTGCGGCCGGAAACTCGCCGCGTGTGGGCCGAGAAGTTCGGCGTCCGCATCTTCGAAGGCTACGGCGCGACCGAGACCGGGCCGGTACTGGCGATCAACACGCCGATGCATGTCAAGGAGGGCACCGTCGGCCGCCTGCTGCCGGATGTCGAGGCCCGGCTGGAGCCGGTCGAAGGCGTCGAGAAGGGCGGCCGCCTGCTGGTTCATGGGCCCAACATCATGCTGGGCTATCTGCGCGCCACCGCCCCCGGCGTGATCGAGGGCCTGATCGACGGCTGGTACGACACCGGCGACATCGTCGAGATCGACGCCGCCGGCTATGCCACCATCCTCGGCCGCGCCAAGCGCTTCGCCAAGGTCGCGGGCGAGATGGTGTCGCTCTCGGCGGTCGAGGACTGGGCCGGCGCCCTGTGGCCCGACTTCGCCCACGCCGCCACCGCGATGCCGGATGCGCGCAAGGGTGAGCGGGTGATCCTGCTGACCACGCGGCCGTCTACCGTCCGCGCCGACCTTGCCGCCTATATCCGCGCCAAGGGCCTGCCCGAGGTTGCGACCCCGTCGGAGGTGATCTACGTGCCGGCGATCCCGGTGCTGGGCACCGGCAAGACGGATTACGGCGCGGTGAAGGAGATCGCGTCGCGTCCGCGGGTGATGGAGGTGGCTTCATGACATAGGTCGTGGCGGTTCAGACGTTTCACCTTCTCCCAACCCTCCCCCTCGAAGGGGGAGGGCTTTTTTGCGCCCCGCCTTTCATGTCCCTCCCCCTTGATGGGGGAGGTTAGGAGAGGGTGAAATCCTGCCATATGCGCAGTGTCGAAGAAGCGCGCTTCCCAACCCATGGCCGAAATCGTCGGACGTACGGCATAACGCTGAGCGTGGAACCAGCGTAGTGTCGCGCCATCGGGGAGGGATGAATGACAGGCCAACCAATCCGTGTCGCGCTGCTGGGCTATGACGGGCTCCAGACGCTGGACCTGACCGGCCCGCTCGACGCCTTCGGCTCCGCCAACGATCTGCGGCGCGGCGGCTATGAGACACTGGTCGTTAGCCTCGACGGCAAGCCCTTCGCCAGCGAGGCGGGGCTCAGGATCACGCCGGATTGCGCACTGGCCGAGGCCGGGCTGCTCGATACGCTGATCCTGCCGGGCGGCGCTGGCCTCAGGCGTCCGGGCGTGGCCGAACCCATCGCCGCCGCGCTGGTCGAGCAGGCGCCGCGGCTCCGGCGGTTGGTTTCGGTCTGCACCGGTATCTATGGCCTCGCGCCGTCGGGGCTGGCGGATGGGCGGCGGGTCACCACCCATTGGAAATTCGTTTCCGACGTCGCCGCGCGCTTTCCAGCGCTGCGGCTGATCCCGGACGCGATCTTCATCAAGGACGGGCCGATCTATAGCTCGGCCGGGATCACCGCCGCCATCGACGTGACCTTGGCGCTGATCGAGGAGGATTACGGGCCCAAGCTGGCTTTGGCCGTCGCCCGCGACCTGGTAGTCTATGTGAAGCGCTCGGGCGGGCAGCGGCAATATTCCGAGCCGCTGCGTTTCCAGGCCCAAGCCGGCGACCGTTTCGCCGAGCTTGCCGCCTGGATGGTGGGCCATCTGGAGCAGGACCTCACCGTCGAGACGCTGGCCGAAAGGGCGGCACTTTCGCCCCGCCAGTTCAACCGCCGCTTCAAGGAGGTGTTCGGCGTTGCCCCGGCCCGCCAGGTCGAGACCTTGCGGCTGGAGGCCGCCTGCGTCCACCTCACCGGGTCGCAGGCCAGCATCGAGCGCATCGCATCGACCGTCGGCTTCAAAAGCGACGACGCCTTCCGTCGCGCCTTCGACCGCCGTTTTGGCCTGCCGCCTACCGATTACCGCAACCGTTTCTCGCCGATCAGGACCAATGGAGAAGACCATGCCGAACAGGCTTAGGCTGCTTGCCGCCTTCATTCCGCTCGTCGCCGGTGCCGCCGTCGCCGCGCCGAACTACACCGCCAATGGCGAGTTGGTGCTGCCCGCGGACTATCGCGAATGGGTCTATATGAGCACCGGCCTCGACATGAGCTACAGCGAGCGGGCCATGACCATGGACCATTCGATGTTCGACAATGTCTTCGTCGATCCCGCGTCCTGGGCCCAGTTCAAGCAGACCGGCCATTGGCCCGACAAGACCATGTTCGTGCTGGAGACGCGGGTCGCCGCCAGCCACGGCTCGATCAACAAGAAGGGTCAATTCCAGACCGAGGACCGGATGGGGCTGGAGGTCCATGTCCGTGACGAGGCGCGCTTCAAGGGCGGCTGGGGTTTCTTCGCCTTCGCCGGCGCCGGGCCGGCCAGGCAGATTCCCTACGAAGCGGAGTGCTATGCCTGCCACCAGACGAACGGCGCGGTCGACACCACCTTCACCCAGTTCTATCCGATCGCCAAGCCGATCGCGGTCAAGGCGGGGACGTTCCGCGAGACCCCTTAGAGAACGTGCAGGAAGAACGCCCGCATCCGGTCCAGCAGCTGGGCCGGGGGCACCGTCTTCATACCGACATTGGCAGCGACGCTGCGGTCGATCCGCGCCTGGCCGCGCTTTGCCGAGGCCTCGAAAGCATGGAGGAGGTTGGGGTCGTCCTTGATCAGCGGCGCGACATTTTCCTTGCGCAGCTCATAGACCGCCGATGGGGTCAGGGCCTTCACCGTCGCCGCATGGCCGGCGCCGGTCAGCATGCCGATCTCGCCGATATAGTCGCCCGGGCCGATGCGGCCGAGCACGATGGAGGCATGCTTTTCCTCATGTGAGACCTCGAGCACGCCGGATCTGACGACGAACAGCGATGCCTCGGTGTCGCCTTGCGCGAAGAGCCTGTCGCCGGCCTGGAGCGACCGGCAGATCAGCTGACCTTCGAGCTCGTTGCGCTTTTCGAAAGACAGCGGCTCGAACAGGGCGATGTCGAGGATATGGTCTCCCTCCGGCTCCGCCAGCGCGGGCTGATGTCCGCGTGCATGGAAGGCACCGCCGCTGGACGCGAATTGGCGCAGCACCTCCCGCAGCAGCATGCTCTTGGTCTGCCACAGAAGGCTGCTATTCGCGACCGAGAACGAGATTTCGTAATGGTTCATCCGCCGCCCGACCCGGACCAGCGCGACGGCGGCGGGCGGCTTCTCCAGCACGTTGGGGCACAGCAGGATCGCCTGCTGGATCAGCTCGATGACATGCTCGGGCGGGTGGGAGCGCAGGCACGGCACCTGAACGCTGTCGCTCCGCCGCATCGAGGGCACGCTGCGATTGATGAAGCGGGATTTCGCCACCACGCTGTTGGGGATGGTGGCGATATCGTTGCCCATCGTCTTGACCTGGACCGAGCGCCAGTTGATCTGGACGATCTCACCCTCGATCGGCCCCTCGAACCAGACCAGGTCGCCGATCGCATAGGGCCGCTCGAGCCCGACCGCGATGCCGGCGAAGACGTCGGCCAGCGTGTTCTGGAGCGCCAGGCCCAGCACAATGGCGATGATGCCCGAGGTGGCGACCAGCCCGCCGATGGGAAAGCCGAACACCGTCTTCACGATGGTCAGGATGACCGCCAGATAGATGAGGCCCGCCAGCAGGTCCGAGAATAGCCGGCCCTCGCCGGCGACGCGGCGGATCAGCACGCTGACCCGCGTGACCTCCACCGCCATCTGCGCCGCCAGCAGCCACCAGGCGGTGACGACGACCTGCTGCCACAGCCGTTCGCCAGACATGTCGGTGGCGAATTTGGGCTGCAGCGGCGACCCGATCGTATAGGCCACCGCGGCGGTCAGCAGCGCGAACAGGATCACGCCCGACGTGAAGCGCAGCCATGTCCGCCGCAAGCCGAGGAACCACCAATGCAGCAGGCCCAGGCCAACCAGGATGGTGGTAACGATCTGCTCGGTGCCGAAAATCATCCAGCTCTCCCCATGCGCCACAGCTCTAATGGCGCAATGGGGTCGAGGCTAGGATGATTTTCGCAGTTTCGTGAAGTGGATGGTCAGGCTTTCATCGGCACCGGCTCCAGCAGCGCGAACATGCCGCCCTGGGGGTCGAGCCCCTGCACGATCCAGCTGCCGCCTGGGACTTCCGCCGGACCCATCAGGATCTGACCGCCGGCCGCCTTGACGCGTTCCACGCCCGCGTCGATGTCGTCGACATTGAAATAATAGAGCCAGAAGGGCCGGGGGAAGGCGTCAGGCTTGTTCATCATCCCGCCGAACTGCCCGCCAGGGATGGTATAGAGCTGATAGAGGCCCATCGGCCCCATATCGAAGGCTTCGCCCTTATTCCAGCCGAACTGGCCGGAATAGAACTCCAGCGCGGCCTTGTTGTCGGTGGCGAACAGCTCGTGCCAGCCGACATGGCCCAGCGTCTCCATCGGTACCGGCGGCGCCTCCTGGTCGCCGAAATGGCGGAACAGGACGAAATTGGCGCCCTGCGGGTCCGACACGACGGCGAACCGGCCGATCTGCGGGATGTCCGTGGGTTCCTTATGGACCGTGCCGCCGGCCGCCACCTGCTGCGCCAGCGCGGCCTCGACCTCCGGCACCCAGATATAGCCCATCCAGCCGGGACGGGCGCCGGCGGCGCAGGCCTCGTCGGGCAGCTTCATCATTCCACCGATGCCCTGGTCGCCGACCTTCAGCAGCGTATAGCCGGCATGCGGGCCGCCGGGCTCGAACAGGTTCCAGCCGACGACATGGCTGTAGAACTTGCCCGCGGCCTCGGTGTCGGTGGTCATCAACTCATACCAGCAATATTTGCCCAGCGGTTCGGACATCGCGAAGTCTCCTTGTTGGATAGGCTGATCAGCAGGCGTGGCAGTGATGGTCTGGCACGCCGTCGTACTCGTCGTGGCGTTTGACGAAATCCATCGTCCCGTCCTCGTTGCGACCCTTGGGCGCCCGGTCGAGGATCATCAGCGTCCCGATCAGCTCCTCCGGCCCGCGTCCGTAGGTCGAATAGGTATGGAAGACGTTGCCGGCCTCGTCCTTGTAGAAGGCCGAAAGGCCGGGCAGCTCATCATTAGCGTTTTCGCGTTTCACTTTCGTGAAGTTGTAGTCGACCGTGTCGCCGGCCAGTTGCTCAGGCGTGAATGATACATGGAAGTCGAAATTGAAGCTGCTACCGCTCGACGACACCCACGGGAAATGCCAGCCCATCCGCTTCTTGTAGATCTCGATCTCAGCCAGCGGCGCGCGCGACACGGCGGTCAGCGTGACGTCGTGATGGGTGAGATGGGGCAGGGCGCCCTCCAGATGGTCGGCCAGGAATGAGCAACCCGGGCATCCCGCCGTCCAGCCGGGCCCGAGCATGAAATGATAGACGATCAACTGGCTGCGCCCGTCGAACAGATCGGCCAGGCTCTTCCGGCCCGCCGGCGTATCGAACGCATAGTCCGCGGTCACCCTGACCCAGGGGAGAGCCTGGCGCTGCGCGTTCAGCTGGTCGCGCAACCGCGTCGCCTCCTTCTCCTTGGCCAGCAGCGCGCGGCGCGCCGTCAGCCATTCTTCCCGCGATACGACCGGATGGGTTTCCATGATGGTTCCTCCTGCGAGTTTTTGGGAGCGAGTTATGGGGTCTTCGCCTTGACTAAATAGGTTGATATCAACATTATTCCTGCATGTCAAAGCGAATCGACGTGCCGTTCTCGACCACCCTGCTGGTGCGGGATACCTGCCTGTGCCTGCATGTGCAGCGGGCGGCGCGTACCCTGGCGCGGCGGTTCGACGAGGCGCTGCGCCCGGTCGGTCTCACCAACGGGCAGTTTTCGCTGATGATGTCGCTGAACCGCCCGGTCCCGGCCGGGCTGGGTTCGGTGGCCAACCTGCTGGGCATGGACCGCACCACCCTCACCGCCGCGCTGAAGCCGCTGGAGCGCCGGGGACTGGTCGCCGTCGCGCCCGATCCGGCCGACCGGCGCGGCCGCCTGCTGACCTTGACGCCGGAAGGCAGCGCGCTGCTGGCCGGCGCGGTGCCGATCTGGGAGGCGACCCATGCGGCGATCGAAAGCCGTCTCGGCGACCTCGACCCCGGGCGGTTGCGCGAGGCGCTGAGCTTGCTCGCCTGAAATCAGTCGGAATCGTAATTAAGTTTCAATAACCGTTATCGCGACTTGCCGTTTATTTAGGCGGCAAGTCATTGATTCCACAAGCTTATGCTGTCGGTTTCTTTTACAATCCAAACAAGGTTTTATGCGGTGAAACGGCTAAATATGTGATTCTGGCCGCGTTTTCGCCCTGGCATGGAAGTTGCTTAGCTGGAGCGCCTTCGATTTCGATAGTCGGATAAAATTTCAGGAAGCCGGATCAATGCGTTATACCGTTCTAGCCGTCGCCATTGCCCTTGCCGGCCTCGCTGTCGCGCCTGCCCGCGCCAACTCGATTGCCGCCTCGACGATCCTGCAGGATTTCAACACCGTCATCTATACCAACCTGACGACCAGTTCCGACATCGAGGGCGCGGCGGTGGTCGGCGGCAATTTCAATGGCTCGACCATGTACAACAATGCGCGCACGGCGCCGCCGTCGGGCTTCAGCGCGCTGACCGTCTATGGCAACCAGACCGGCAACATCAATATCAACAACGGTGGCAGCGCCTATATCGCCGGCACGCACCAGACGGTGAATTTCAATGGCGGCGGCAGTTTCTACACCGCCCCGCCCAGCTCGATCTCGGATTTCCAGACCTCGCTGAACACCCTCTCGTCCCAGCTCGCGGCGCTGAGCGCGACCAGCACGCTGCCGACCGCGGGCAATAACGAGCAGATCACCGCGACGCCGGGGTCGAACGGCGTGGCGGTGTTCAACATCACCGCCGCCCAGCTGTCGCAGATCCCGAGCTACATCATGAACCTGAACGGCTCGACCACGGTGATCTTCAACGTGTCGGGCACGTCGGTCAGCCTCAACGCCAACAATGAGAGCGGCACCGCCTACGCCAACAACATCATCTGGAACTTCTATCAGGCGACCACGGTCAATCTGGGCACGGAGCTGTCCGGCACGGTGCTGGCGACCCAGGCGACCGTCACCACCAACACGGCGCTGGATGGCGGCCTGTTCGCCAACGCCTTCAACGGCAATGGCGAGCTGCATTCCTACGGCTTCACCGGCACCCTGCCGAGCAGCGGGACGACCGTCGCGACGCCGGAGCCGGCCTCGCTGGCGCTTATGGGCGCCGGCCTGAGCGCTCTGGGCTTCGTGCGCCGCCGGCGCGCCAGGCGAGGCTAATCCAGCGGCTTCAGGCCCTGCAGCATCGTCGGGATCAGCTCCGACACGGTCGGGTGGATATGCACCGCCCGGCTGATCGTGGTGTAGGGGGCCTTGGCATACATCACGTCCAGCATGCCGTGGACCGCCTCGTCGCCGGTCAAGCCGAGGATCGCGGCACCCAGGATTTCATGGCTGTCGGCATCGACCAGCGCCTTCATGAAGCCCAGGCTTTCGCCCTTTTCGACCGCGCGCTTGACCCGCGTCATCTGCCGCGTGCCGATCAGCACCCGCCGGCCTGACTTTCGCGCCTGCTCCTCGGTCATGCCGAAGCGGCCCAGCGGCGGGTCGGTGAAAAGGCCGTAGACCGGGATCCAGTCCCTGACCCTGCGCGGGTCGTTGTCCAGCAGGTTGGCGGCGACGATCTCGAAATCGTTATAGGATGTATGGGTGAAGGCGCCCTTGCCGTTGCAATCGCCGATCGCCCAGATGCCGGGCAGGCTGGAGCGGCACTGATCGTCCACCGTGACAAAGCCGTGCGCGTCCATCGCCACGCCGGTCTTCTCGAGGCCTAGATCGTCGGTATTGGGCCGTCGCCCGACGGCCAGCAGCACATGCGAGCCGACAATCTCCGGCGGCCCGTTGGTGCAATCGACGCCGACCCCGATTTCCCCGCCATAGGGGGAGAAGGAAATGCATTCGGCCTTCAGCCGGACATGGATGCCCTCCGCCTCCAATATGTCCTTCACCGCCGCCGAGATATCCGGGTCTTCGCGCTGGATCAGCCGGTCCGCCTTCTCGACGACCGTCACCTGGGCACCGAAGCGGCGGTACATCTGGGCGAATTCCAGCCCGATATAGCTGCCGCCGATGACCACGAGGTGACGCGGCAGCGTGTCCAGCTCCAGGATCGCTGTGCTGGTCAGGTGCTTGACCTGATGCACCCCCGGCATATCCGGCACGATCGGCCGGCAGCCGACATTGAGGAAGATCCTGGGCGCGCTCAGCAGCTCGCCGTTCACCCTGACCTCTGTCGAGGATTCGAACTGGGCGTGGCCGCGATAGGCGGTGACGCCTTTCATGCCGGCGACCCATTTTTCGACGTTGGCGCGCGATCCGCCGGCGACCTCGTCCTTGCGCGCCTTCACCGCCTTCATGTCGACGCCGACCGGGCCGCCGATGGTCACGCCGTAATCGCCGGCGCGCCGCGCCAGGAAGGCGGCATAGGCGCTGGCGACCAGCGTCTTGGTCGGTGTGCAGCCGGCATTGACGCAGGTGCCGCCGAAATACTTGCGCTCGATCAGCGCCACGGTCATCCCGGCCTGGCCCAGCCGCTCGGCCAAGGGCGGGCCAGCCTGGCCGGCGCCGATGACGATGGCGTCGAACGCGGTCATGATCCGTGCACGATCAGATAGGCGCCGACGATGGCGACGGCGTCTTCCAGGAAGGCGGCCGGCATGTCCTTGCCAAAAGCCTTGCCCAGCCAGATGCGGGCCTCGTACCCACCCAGCGTGCCGATCACCGCGCCGACGATGCCGGCGACCAGGCCGCCGATCAGCGACCCGCCGGCCGTCCCAATCACCGCTCCGGCCAGGCCGCCGCTCACCAGCCGTGCCCCGAAGGAAGGCGGTGCCTTGCGGCTGGGCGTCCGCGGCAACTGGTCGGTGACCAGCTCGATCAGCGCCAGCGCGGTGAAGATATAGGCCGTGTAGGCGGACCCCATGAAGGCGGCCCAGCTGCCGCCGACCGCCAGCCAGCCGAGATGCGCGGCCCAGCTTACCGCCGCCGGCGCCATGAAGGCGCGCAGCCCGGCAATCACGCCGATCAGCAGCGCCGCAAGATAGAGCGACATCGTTGTTCTCCCTCTTATCGTTGACCCAGCCATCATGCCGTTGCGGCGCAGGCCTGAAAAAGCGTTTTATAGAAGGGCAAAACGGGGAGGCGGGCTTGTACGATCGTGTGCTAAAGGGCGGGACCATTGTCGACGGCAGCGGGGCGGCGTCCTTCACCGCCCATTGCGGCGCCATCGTCGATGCCAGCGCGCCCACCCTGATGCTGACCCACTGGGTCCGCGACCGCACGCGTGGACCGAAGCTCGGCCTCGAATATGCCGTGAAGCGGCAGACATCGGATTTGGCGCGCTTCTACGGCTTGCCGAACCGCGGCCTGATCCAGCCGGGCATGAAGGCCGACATCAACCTGATCGATTTCACCCGCCTCAAGCTCAACCAGCCCTTCATGGCCAACGACCTGCCGACCGGCGCCGAACGTCTGATGCAGACCGCCGAGGGCTATGTCGCGACCTATGTCAGCGGCGAGGCCGTGCAGCAGGGAGCCCAGGAAACCGGCGCGCGGCCGGGCAGGCTGGCCAGAA
>CAZNNJ010000132.1:0-10354 GCA_964574305.1 uncultured Rhodospirillales bacterium
CGATCTCGTTGCACAGATCGATCGAATAGCCGATCGGCGGGCTGCCCTTGATGCTGTAGGAGAACGGGATCGAGCTTTCGCGGTAGCCGAGGGTCACGACCTTGGTGTCGTGGATATGCTTCAGGGTCCCGCTCAACGCCTCGGTCGTCTGCTCCTCCGGGACGGCGGCTGGGGCGACTGCGGGCCGGACGGCGAGCAGCAGAGCGGAAAGGGCGAACCGCGGGCGGCAGCTGGTGACGGAGGAGATGGGGCGCGGCCCGAGCTTCGTCTGCCGGTTCCATTCCTGGGTCTATGGGCTGGACGGCAAGAACCGGCGGGTGACCGACCGGGAATATTTCCATGCCGATGCGCTCTGCGGCGACATCGACCTCAAAGCCGTGCGTTGCGAGACCTGGGGCGGCTTTGTGTTCATCAACATGGACCCTGAGGCCGAACCGCTGCTCGACTTTCTGGACGCCATGCCGGCGATGCTGGAGACCTATGCCATTGAGGACATGCATCTGGTCAAGGATGTGATGATCGCCATGGACTGCAACTGGAAGGTCGCGGCCGAGGCGTTCCTCGAGCCCTATCATGTCCATATCACCCACCCCGCCCTGCTGCCGGCGGTGGACGACGTGCGCAACCAGTACGATTTCTACCACAACGGCCATGCCCGCCTGATCACGCCCTTGGGCATCCCCAGCCCGCGCGAGCGCGACCGCGAGACAGTCAATCCGGGCCTCGCCTATATGCTGCGCGAAGCCGGGATCGATCCGGACGGCTTTACCGGCAGCGCCGCCGACGTGGCCGCGGCGATCGCCCAGACCAAGCGGCGGAACGACAATGTCTTCGGCCTGGACTACTCGGCCTTCACCGACCGCCAGTTGACCGACGACTGGAACCCGTCGATCTTCCCCAACCTGGCGCTGAACGCCTTCCCCGAGGCGGTGCAGGTGATGCGCTTCCTGCCCCACCCAACCGACCCGGCGAAATCTTTCTTCCATGTCTGGATCCTGGTGCCGACCACCAGGCCCGGCGTCCGCCCCCCGGCCAATTTCGGCGTCGAGGACAGCATCGATGTCACCGGCAGGGTCCGGCCCAAGCGCGCCTACACGCAACAGGAAACCGCCGGCGTCGGCGAGGTGCTGCAGCAGGACATCGACAATATGGCCGCCGTCCAGCGCGGCCTCGCCTCGGCCGGCATGGCGGACGGCCTGCGCCTCTCCGAGCAGGAGCAGCGCATCCAGCAGTTCCATGCGGAGATCGACAGGCGGCTCAAGCAGGCGGAGGTTTAGCGATCGCTCCGCTACTTCAGAGCCCGGCGTCGTCCGCGCAACCGAAGCGGCCTTCCACGCAGCCATGCTCCATGAAATGCTGCTGCGCCGACTGGATTTCGCCGCGCGCGATCCCCTCCGCCACGTCGGGATACTGCGCCACGTACCACGCTTCGTCGAACTTCGGCGCGCTGGGCAGCCGGCCTTCGAAATAGCCGGAATGGATGAAATGATTGCGGGCCGATTTTATCAGCCCATCTTTCAGAGCATCGGCGAGATGCGGGTATTGCGCCAGATACCACGCCTCGTCGATCTCCACGCCGCGCAGCAGCAGCGAGATAATTCCCAGAAAATCTTCGTAGGAATTATTGATCTTCGGAACCCCTCCGACCGCCACAATAGAGAGACGTTGCTTGACGAGCTTGAACGGCGGCGCGACACCCACGGCAATCTCCCGGTCTTTCCCTTGCGGGGTATTCGGGCAAATTGAGACTACATTTATTAAGCGTCAATGGTATAGGCAGGGCGCTCTGTCGCATCCCCTCCCCGATCTAACCGAAACGCTCGGCCGGGCTGACTATTTCCCGAGCCAGAACTGGCGCGAATAAAGCGAATCGACTACCTCGGTCACTTCCTGGACCTTCCCGTTTTTTACGCGGAACAGGAAGAAGATGTTGTTGCGGTACTGCCGACCGTCCTTGAGCTTGCCGCTGACCACCGTTTGCACTGCGACCCGGTCCTCCTCCGCGGTGACTGAGAGATGGTCGAAATTGAGGCCGCCCTCGAACATGTTGAGGCTTTCCATCATCTTGGCCATCTGCGGCTTGGTGAAGGTGCCCGACATCTCCCAGTTGCCTGGGACCGACCAGGTGGAATCCTCGGCCAGCACCGCCAGCCCCTCGAACAGATTGCCCGAGCGCTGGGCGTTGAAATAGCTTTCGACGATCCGCTTGTTCTCTTCGATGCTCATCGGGTCCTCCCAATCAATCTTCAAGCGTAAACGCGACCAGCGCGTCGCCCGGCTCCACACCCAGCGCGCCGTGGCCGCCGGCCGCGACCACGAGATACTGCTTGCCGCCGGCCGTGAGCTTGTAGCTGATCGGCGTGCTCTGGGCCGCGTAGGGCAGCTCATGGCGCCACAGCTCTTTGCCGGTGTCGGTGTCGATGGCGCGGATGAACTTGTCCATCGTCGCACCGATGAACATCACCCCGCTCGCGGTCTGCAGCGTGCCGCCGAGATTGGGCGTGCCCCATTTGAAGAAGTCGCCGACCAGCGGCGCCTTGGGGTTGGCGTGGAGCGTGCCCAGCGTCTCGCTCCACAGCACTTCGCCGGTATCGAGATCGACCGCGGCCAGTCGGCCCCAGGGCGGCGGGACGCAGGGCGTGATATAGGGCGACAGGAATGGCGCCCGCGCCACGGCATAAGGCACGCCCGTCTGCGGCCCGAAGCCGACCAGGTCGGAGGACGGATGGTTCTCGTCCTTCACCTGGTCGCGCGGTACCAGCTTGATGGTGAAGGGCAGCATCTGGACATTGACGATCATGCGACGCCGCACCGGGTCGACCGAGACCGAGCCCCAATTGATGCCGCCGCCCAGGCCCGGATATTCGAGGATGCCCCTGGTGGAGGGCGGAGTGAACGGCCCCTGATAGTCCAGCGCGTCGAACGCCTTCTGGCACTTGCCCTTGTCATAGAAAGTGACGCCCCAGACCGAATCATGGGTCAGCAGCGGCGGCAGGAACGGCGCCGGCTTGGTCGGATAGGGCTGGGTCGGGGAAGTATGCTCCCCGGGAACGGCCGTCTGCGGCACCGGCTTTTCCTCGACCGGGAACAGCGGCGTGCCGTCCTGCCGGTTCAGCAGGAAGGTGAAGCCCAGCTTGGTCGGCTGGATCAGCCCCGGCACCCCGCCCTTGGCGGTATAGGCAACCGGCTGGGCGGCGACGTCATAGTCCCACAGATCGTGATGGACGGTCTGGAAATGCCATTTGACCGCCCCGGTCGCGGCGTCGAGCGCCACGACGGAGGAGCCGTAGTAGTCCATGTTGCCGCGCTCGACCCCGCCATAATGGTCGGGCGACGGGTTGCCGGTCGGCACGAAGATGAGGCCGTGCTCGACATCGGCCGACATGATGCCCCAGGCGTTGGGCGTGCCCTTGGTCAGGATCGTGCCTTGCTTGACTTGCTCGGCGGTAACCGGAGTCTTTTCCGGCGGCACCGGATCGAACACCCATTTGAGCTCGCCCGTGCGGCAGTCGAAGGCGCGGACCGCGCCGCTCGGCGCGTCCAGCCGCTGCACGTCCTTGACGAAGGCCGAGGTGACCGCGACGTCGCCCACCACCAGGGCCGGCGAGGTCATGTAATATTCGCCGGGCTGGACGTCGCCCAGGCCCTGTTTCAGGTCCACCGTACCGGCCTGGCCGAAACCGGCGCAGGGCTTGCCGTCCTTGGCGTCGAGCGCGATCAGCCGCGCATCGATCGTGCCGACGAAGATGCGCTCGGCGCAGACGGCGCCGGCCTGGGCCGCCGAATCGCGCCAATAGGTGACGCCCCGGCACACTGCCTCATAGACGCCGGCCTGGTTGACGGTGGGGACGAATTTCCACTTCTCCTTCCCCGTCTCCGGGTCGAGCGCGATGACTCGATCGTTGGGCGAGCAGAGATAGAGCGTACCGCCGACCTCGATCGGCGCGGCCTCGAACGCCGTCGTCGACTTGTCGGGGCCGCCCAGTGAGAAGTCGCCGGTATGATAGGTCCAGGCGACTTTCAGCTTGCCGACATTGTCCTTGGTGATCTCGCCCAGCGGCGAATAACGCTGCCCGCCGATATCGCCGCCGACGAAGGGCCAGTCGGCCGTCTGAGGACGATCCTCGGCTATTGCCTGCCCGACCATCAGCATCAGCAGCGCCAAGAGCGCCAGCGCGATCCGTTTCATCCCCATGTCCCTGCCATTATCCCGGCGTGAGTGCCTGGGTACATAAAGGCACAAAAAAGATTTCTAGTGAATTGTTTTGTTGGACACCCTTTCTTTATCGTCATGCCCGGGCTTGACCCGGGCATCCACGCCCAACCGTCAGCGCCGGTGCGGCGGCACCGCGTGGATGGCCGGGTCAAGCCCGGCCATGACGGTAAAGTTAGGATAAGGAGTGCGCCGTCACCCGAAGTTTGCCTGGCCACCGTCCAAGGGCAGCGTGACGCCGGTGACGTAGCGGGAGTCGGGGCCGCAGAGGAAGACCACGGCGCGGCCGATATCGAGTTCGGGATCGCCGATATGGCCGGACGGAATCGTGTCCAGGAAGGCCTTCGTGCCGACCGGGTCGGCGGCGATCCAGTCCTTGAGCGCCGGCGACATCGAGAGCGGCGCCACCGTGTTCACGCGGATATTGTCCATCGCCCATTCATGCGCGGCGGTGCGCGACAGCAGGCGGATCGCCTGCTTGGCCGCGGCATAGACGCCATATCCCTTGGCGTCCCAGCGCTGGGCGGCCGAAGTCGCCAGATTGACGATATGGCCGCCGCCGCGGGCCTTCAGGTGCGGATAGACCGCCTTCATGAAGCGGAAAGTGGCGAAGGGGCCGGAATCGAACGTCTCGGTGAATTGCCGGTCGTCGAGATTGTTGAGCAGGTCGTTGTGAACGATCTGGGCGTTGTTGACCAGGATGTCGATCCCGCCGAAGGTCTTGAGCGTGATCTCGACCGTGGCGGCAATATCCTCCGGCTTGCAGACGTCGCAGCCGACGGCCAGCGCCTTGCCGCCGAGCTCCTGGATCGTCCTGGCCGTGCGCTCGACCTTGGCGGCGGTGCGGCCGGCGACGACCAGGGTCGCCCCCTCCTTCGCCAGCGCCACGGCGATGCCCTCGCCCACGCCCTGGCCCGCCCCGGTTACGATCGCGACTTTACCGTCAAGAATTCCCATGGTTTCTTCCCCTTGATTCCCGCGCGGCGCCATTGCGGCGGCGGCGCTGCTGTGCTGTCGTTCTCCGCTTATCGACCATACGCGGCGTTCGCGCGCAAGCATGATGCTGCACGGGACCTTGAGGGAGCATGGCAGAGTGACCGACGGCGTAGTCCACCTGGGACGGCAGGCGCAGAAATCGAAGAACACGCGCGAGAAGATCCTGAGCTCGGCGATCTCGCTGATCAAGGAAGGCGGCTATGCCGCGGCCAGCGCCAGCCGCATTGCCGAGCGCGCCGGCATCACCTGGGGCGCCGCACAGCACCATTTCGGCTCCAAGGAGGATATCCTGGAGGCGGTGATGACGATCTCGCACGAGCGCTTCCTCGCCTCGGTCTCGGCGCCGCATCTGCGCCAGGGCACGCTGGCCGACCGGGTTGACGCCTTCGTCGATTGCATGTGGGACCATTACAAGGACGACGTCTACCTCGCCGGCCTGGAAATTCTGCTGGCCAGCCGCGAAATGGTGAACCGCCGCATGGCGACGTTCGACGAGAATGCGCGCGAGCACATCAAGACGCTGCACGAGATCTTCCACGACAGCGACCTGACCGACGAGCAGCTGCAGGAAGCGTTGATCTTCGTCCACTGCCTGCTGACCGGGCTGACCATCGAAAAGGTCCTGGAAAAAGAAGTCCGCGGCGAGCAGCGCCACTTGCGCCGCTGCAAGCTGATGCTGCTGACGGCGATTAGTAATATGTGATTCAGACGTAGGGCAGATGAGCGGCAGCGTAATCCGCCCTACGCCTCGAACTGCGCGGTCGACCAGCCCTGCATCAGATGCCCCAGCACAGGGAAGATCACCGTGCCGTGGGCTTCGTGTGTGGAATAGGACTTGAAGGCATCCTGGCTCTCGAATGTAGCGAGGATGCAGAGGTCGGCATTGCCATCCAAGAGGCCCACGTCGCGGCCGACCTTCATCGAGGTGATGCCGGGGATGATGGAGGGGAGCTTAAGATACGCGCCCTCGATCGCCTTCTGCGTCGCCGCGTCGACGGACTTCGGGTCCTTGTAGGTGATCAGGCAGAGGTGGGTCAGCATGCTCAATCCTCGTAAACGATGCGGATGACGCCGTTGGGGCACAGTTCCTCGGCCGCCTCGACCTTGGGCAGCAGGTCCTCGGGCGGAGTGTTGGTGATCAGGTCGACGATCGGATACGGGCCGCCCAAGTCGAGGGTGCGGAACACCTCCGGCGCATGGGCCACGCAGACGCTGTGGCCCTGGCAGATGCCGGTATCGACGACGACGCGGTACTTCTTCGCCATGATCAGACGTTCCGCCTCCGATACTTGACCCGGCACGGGTCGGAGGGACGCAGGATGAGCGTCGGCATCACCTCCCGGTAATATTCCGCCGGCTGCGCCAGCTCGAACTCATAGAAATGCAGCAGCCAAGTGAAGATCGTCCGCACCTGCAGCAGGGCGAAGGCGTTGCCGATGCATTTATGCCGGCCGCCGCCGAACGGGATCAGCGCGAAGACGTTTTCCGGGTTGGGCCGGCGCGGGTCGAACACCTCCGGATTCGGGAAATAGTCCGGCAGCTTGTGCGCCACATGCGGGCACAGCATGACGTTCTTGCCGGTCTCGACCCGGTAGCCCTTGTATTCGAAATCCTGCAGCACCCGCCGCGTGACGGCGTTCAGCGGCGGATGCACGCGCAGCGATTCGCGGATGAACCCGTCCAGCAGCGGGATGTCGCGCTGCGTCGTCATGCTGGCTTCCTTGCCGGCGGCGAACACGTTGTCCTGCTCGGCCTGCAATTCCGCGAGATATTGCGGGTTGCGGCAGATTTCGAGCAGGGTCCAGGCAGAGGTGTTCGAGCTGGTATGGTGGCCGCCGAACATGAACCAGATCACCATGCCGGTGATCTCATGCTCGGTCAGCGGCGTGCCGTCCTCGTAGGTGGCGGTCATGTAGATCTCGAGCATGTCGTCCGAGTGGAAGTCGCGCGCCCGCCGGTCGCGCACCGCCTCGGTGATCAGCTGCTGCAGCCGCATCCGCGCCTCGTCGCGCTTGTGATAGGCCGCCTTCTGCGAGTTCGGGTCGCGGATCGCCGCGGCGTCCAGCCCTTGCTCCAGATCGTGATAGAGCTCGGCGAACTCGGTCGTCAGCTTGTAGCGGAAGTCGGAGCCCAGCAGGCAATGCGTCGAGGTCTTCAGCGTCAGGTCGGTGAAGGCCTCGTAGAAGTCGAACTCTCCGCTGTCGCCCCAGTCGGCGATGAAATCCTTAACCTCCTGCGCGACCTTGGCGTAATAGCCGGCCATCTTCTCATAGCGCAGGCCCTGATACTGCATGCGCAGCTGCTGGCGTTCGATCTCGGACGGGGCGCCGAACTGGATGCCCTCGCCGAAGACCGGGACCATCATCTGATAGGCCGCGGCGGCATTCAGCTGGTCGTCGGGCGCGCGGAAGAAGGCCTCGTGCGCTTCGGCGCCGACCATCAGCACGGTCTTGAGGCCGGCCAGGTCGAACTCCGACACCTCGCCGCATTCCTCATAGGCGCGGTGCAGGAATTCGAGCGGGGTGCTGGCGAACTCCTCGTAATGACCGACGCCGGGCCGCTCGCCGCTGACATAGGGGATCGGCTTGGTGTCGTGCGGCGTGTCGCCGAGGCTGACGTCTGGGGGGGTCATGGTCGCTTCCTCCTGTCACTCTGCCGCGGCTTTGGCGCGGGCGGCTTGTTCCGCTTCGTGATCCTGAATGGCCTTCTGGATACCGCCTATATAGTGCGGCATGAACCGGTCCGCATGCTCCGCCGCCCATTCCAGCGACGGGGTGCGATTGTTGTTGGAATGCTGGAACTGCGGCATCACATGGCGCGCGAACAGCTCATAGCTCTTCTTGGTCGCGGCAAAGTCGGCCGCGTTATGGGCAAGCGACAGGAAGGTCTTGAAGCCGCCCGACTGGCCTTGCAGCTTGTCGATATGCGCCTTGAGGTCGTCGGGCGTGCCGACGACGCCGACGCCGAATGCGCCCAGCCCGCCGGTGGTCCAGATATTCACCGCCTCCTCGAACGAGCTGGCAACCGGGAAGATCGATCCGCCGAACTTGCGGAAATATTTCATCATGTCCATCAGCCCGAAGCGCAGGTCCTCGAAGGCCTGCTCGCGCGTCTCGGCGATGTGGAACGGCGTGACGATGCGCCAGTTGTCGCGGCTGACGGTCTTGCCGTGCTCGGCCGCCTTGGCCTCGCAGATATCCCAGTGGTTGCCGAGCTGCTTGTAGCCCTCGGGGCTAGAGGCGGCGACGGAGATCATGCCGAGCCCGTACTTGCCGGCGGTGCGCGCCCCGGTGGGGGAGATCGCCGAGGCCACCGCCATCTCCACCGTCGGATGCTGATAGGGAAGGATCTGGCAGCGCGCCTCGCGCAGCGTGAACCAGTCGGCCTGGTGGGTGACGATCTCGCCGTTCAGCAGGCGGACCAGGCAGTCGAGCGATTCGTCCATACGCTCCCTGAGCTTGGCGGGATCGACGCCCATCATATAGGCGTCGGCCACCAGCTGCCCGGGCCCGACGCCGAAGATCAGCCGGCCGCGCATGTGGTGGTCGAGCTGCGCGATCCGGTCGGCCAGGACCAGCGGATGGTGGTAGGACAGCGAGCTGACGCCGGTCGCGAGACGGATATGCTTGGTCCGCTCGGCCGCCACGGCGAGGAACACCTCCGGCGAGGCGATGCATTCATAGGCGCCGGAATGATGCTCGCCGACCCAGGCCTCATCGTAGCTCAGCTCATCCAGCCACTTGATGAGGTCCAGGTCCCGCTCCAGCGCGAGGGTTGGATTGACGGTGTTCGGATGCATCGGCGCGAAGAACGCACCGAATTTCATCCGGCCGGGCGAATAGGACATGGCATTTCCGATCATTGTGTTTGAAAAGCTTCCCTCGCCGCCATTCTAGCAAGAAACATTTTGAGTGCAAGGTTTTTTGCGAAGCTTTTTTCAGCCGGAAATGTCTTGACACAAGTGGCCTTTATATTCCTTATTAACTATATAGCCGTTACGGAATATTATGACCGACGCCCTCAGCCTCAGCTTCGCCGCTCTCGCCGACCCGACCCGCAGGGCGATACTGGCCCGCCTCGCGTCCGGCGAGGCGACAGTGATGGAACTGGCGGCGCCGTTCGACATGAAGCAGCCCTCGATCTCCAAGCATCTGAAGGTGCTGGAGGCCGCCGGCCTGATCTCCCGCCGGCGTGCGGCGCAGACCCGGCCCTGCAAGCTGGAGACGGCGCCGCTCAAGGACCTGTCGCGCTGGGTCGAGGCCTACAAACATTTGTGGGACGACAGTTTCGATCGGTTGGATGTCTATCTGCGCGATCTCCAGGCTGAAAAGAACGAGGAATAGACACATGGGGAACATTTTCATGATCACAAGGTCTTTCGCCGCGCCGCGCGACACCGTGTGGAAAAGCTGGAGCGAGGCCGAGCGGATGCGGCGCTGGTGGGGGCCGAAGGGCTGCGCGATCGAGGTCGGCAGGTTCGAATTCCGCCCTGGTGGGTTCTTCCACTACGCCATGCGGTTTCCGGGACAGGAGCCGATGTGGGGCCGTTTTCTATATCGCGAGATTGCCGGGCCCGGGCGGCTGGTCTGGCTCAATTCATTCTCCAACCCCGGCTGCGGCATCGCCCGCGCCCCGTTCGGCGGTGCCATCCCGCTTGAAATCCACAACGAGGCGACCTTCGCCGAGGATGGCGGCGGGACCAAGCTCACCTTGAATGCCCATCCGTTCGGCGCGACCGATGAGGAAGAAGAGGTCTTCGGCGGCATGTTCGCCTCGCTGCGGCAGGGCTATGGCGGCACGATGGACCAGCTGGAGGCGTATTTGGCCTCTTTGTGACCTCGCCCCTGACTACTGCCCCTCCCCGTTCGGGTCGCGCCAGGCGCGCTCGAACGGCAGGCGCCAGGCGTGCGGGGCGACCAGCTGGTGGATCGATTTCGGCCCCCAGGAGCCGGGGGAATAGAGCCGCACCGGCGGCGGCGCCTCCAACAGCGGGGTCGAGACTTCCCATAGGCGCTCGATGCCCCCGGCGGTGGTGAACAGCGTGTCGTCGCCGCGCATGGCATCGAGGCACAGCCGCCCATAACCCTCCAGCCCGTCGCCGAACAGGCCGGTGTCGCGCAAGGGCACATGGACGCACCACATGTC
>CAZNNJ010000133.1:0-8565 GCA_964574305.1 uncultured Rhodospirillales bacterium
TTTCTCGAACAAGGATGGTGCCGGGCCGCCGGAAATGTCGGTCCCAAGGCCGATATGCACGCCCGCATCGAGGACACGGCGGACCGGGAGCACGGCGTCCGAGAAATAGACGTTCGAGAACGGGCAATGGGCGATCGCCGACCCCCGCTGGCGCAGCGTTTCGAGGTCGTCATCGGCGATGTAGTTGCCATGCGCCAGCACGGTGCGGCGGGTCAGGAAGCCGAACCCGTCCAGCGCCTGCGTGTCGCTCACGCCACAGCGCTGGCGGACATAGCTGTCCGCCCAGTCGCTCTCAGAGCAGTGCGTCTGAACGTGGCATCCCGTCTCCGCCGCCAGCGCGCCAAGCCGGAGCAGCGTCTCGTCGGTGCAGGACGGGATGAAGCGCGGCGTGATCGCCGGCTGGATCAGGCCGGCCTCGTTGCCGGCAAGGTTGCGGACATAATCGATGAAGGCGCGCGTGTCGGCCTCGGCGGTCTCGGGCGAGGCGTCGCGGTAATAGTCGGGGCATTCGCCCGGATGGTCCATCGCTACCCGTCCGATCAGCGCGCGTTGTCCGCGGCCAAGGCAGATATCGGCCAACGCCTGGGTCGCGGGCAGGTGGATGGTGGCGAAATAGAGCGTCGTCGTCGTGCCGTTGGCCAGCAGCGTGTCGACCAGCGCCTCATACACTGGACGGGCGAAGGCAAGGTCGGCGAATTTCGCCTCCAGCGGGAAAGTGTATTTCTGCAGCCATATCTCCAGCGGCACGTCCAGCGCCTTTCCCATCTGCCGGAATTGCGGCGCATGGACATGCAGATCGACCAGGCCGGGAAGCAGATATTGGCCGGGCGCAAGCTCGGTCAGCGTGCCCGCGGCGCGGAACGGTCCGGCATCGGCGGCCGTGCCGATCGAGGCGATCCGCCCGTCGTCGCCGACGACTATGAGCGCATCCTCCAGCACCTCCAGCCGGTCGGGTGCGGGGGCATGCAGCGCCGTGCCGAGGAACGCTTTCATGGTTCAACCCTCTGCCTGGAAGGCTTGGCCCAGCGAGGCCGGCGCGTTGAGGCGCAGCGTGCGGGGATTGCGGGAGATGGCGACCAGGACCACGATCGTCGCGACATAGGGCAGCGCGGACAGCAGCTCCGACGGTACCTTGATGCCGATGCCCTGGGCGAACAGCTGCACCACCGTCACGCCGCCGAACAGCCACGCGCCGAGCAGCACCCGCCATGGCCGCCAGGCGGCGAAGACCACCAGCGCCAGGGCGATCCAGCCGCGCCCAGCCGTCATGTTCTCGACCCAGAGCGGCGTGTAGGCCAGCGCCAGATAGGCGCCGCCAAGCCCTGCCATCGCCCCTCCGAAGGCGGTGGCGGCATAGCGGATGGCGATCACCGGATAGCCGATGGCATGGGCGGACCCGGGCGCCTCGCCGACGATGCGGATCACCAGCCCGGCCTTGGTGCGGTAGAGGAACCACCAGACCGCCGCAACCAGGATCAGCGCCAGATAGGTCATCGGGTCGTGGGCGAACAGTACCGGCCCCAGCACCGGCAGGTCGGACAGCACCGGGAGATGGATCTTGCCGATGGTCTTGAGCGAACTGCCGCCGAAGTCATGACCGATGAAGGCCGACAGGCCCGATCCCAGGATCGTGAGCGCCAAACCCGCCGCATATTGGTTGGTGGCGAGGCTGAGCGCCAGGACGGCAAAGACCAGCGACGCCAATGCGCCCGCGCCGGCGGCGGCCAGGCTTGCGACCAGCGGCGGAAAGCCAGCGAAGGCGGCGGCGAAGGCGGTGACCGTGCCGAGCAGCATCATCCCCTCGACGCCCAGATTGACCACGCCGGAGCGTTCGGTCACCAGCTCCCCCGTCGCGGCATAGATGAGCGGCGTCGCCGCGACCACAGTGCCGCTCAGGATTGGAACCAGCAGATGGTCGCTCATGTCCGTCTCCGGATGCGCACGCGATAAATTATCATCACGTCGGCGCCCAGCAGGAAGAACAGGAGCATGCCCTGGAAGGTGCGGGTCACCGAGGCGGGTAGGCTGAGCGTCATCTGCACCGCCTCGCCACCCAGATAGAGCAGCGACAGCAGCAGGCCGCCGAAGACCACGCCGATCGGCGTCAGCCGGCCGACGAAGGCGACGATGATCGCAGCGAAACCGTAGCCGGGCGACAGCACCGGCGTCAGCTGGCCGAGCGGCCCGGCCGCCTCCATCATGCCGGCGAGGCCGGCCGTGGCGCCGCTGACCAGAAGTCCGATCCACACCGAGCGCGACTGGGTGAAGCCGGCATAACGGGCGGCGGCCGGCGCCGCGCCGCCGACGCTCATCTGGAAGCCGGTGAAGCTGCGGTCCAGGAACAGCCAGGCCAGCACCACCGCGACGGCCGTGATGAAGATAGAGCCGTTGATCCGCATCCCCTCGAACAGCGGCGGAAACATCGCCGACGGGTCGAAGGGCGCGGTCTGGGGATAGTTCATCCCCTCCGGGTCCTGCATCGGCCCGTTGACGAGAAAGGAGAGCAGCAGCGAGGCCACATAGTTCAGCATCAGCGTGACCAGGATCTCGTTGGCATTGGCCTTGACCTTGAGGAAGGCCGGTATCGCCGCCCAGGCCATGCCGCCGGCCGCTCCGGCGACGATCATCGCCGGCAGCAGCCAGGCATGATTGCCGCCGCCGAAGGTGATCGCCAGCCATCCAGCCGCGATCGCGCCCATCGTGAGCATGCCCTCGGCGCCGATATTCCAGACATTGGCGCGGATGCCGATGGTGATGCCGAGCCCGATCAGGATCAGCGGCGAGGCCTTCAGCAGCCACTCGGAAATGCCGTTCGCGGTCGAGAGCGGGTCGATGAAAAAGATGCGCAGCGTCTTTGCCGGGTTGAGGCCGAGCGCCAGAAACAGGGCCGAACTGAGCACGATCGTCAGCATCAGTGCGATCAGCGGCGCGCCGATCCGCATGAAGGGCAGCGGCGCCGGCCTCGGCTCCAGGACGATCCGCATCATGCCGCCGGCCGGAAGGAAGGGCCGACGCCTGCCATCAGCAGGCCGACCTCCTCGATATTGGTCGACGCACGTGCCTTCGCCGGCGACAGCCGCCCGTGATAGATCACCGCGATCCGGTCGCAGATCTGGAACAGCTCCTCCAATTCCTCGGAGATCACCAGCACGGCGGCGCCCTGACGGCTCAAATCGATCAGCGCCTGGCGGATGAAAGCCGATGCGGCGACATCGACGCCCCAGGTAGGCTGCGCGACGATCAGCACATGGGGGTCCAGGCTGATCTCGCGGCCGACAATGAATTTCTGGAGGTTGCCGCCCGAAAGGCTGCGCGCGATTGCGGCCGGGCCGGTGGCCTTGACCCCGAATTTGCGGATCACGGCATCGGCGAAACGCGCCACCCGTCCGCGCTCGATCAGCCCGCGGCGGACCATGCCCGCGGCATGGGCGGTCAGCAGCGCGTTGTCGGCCAGATTCATCTCCGGCACGGCCCCGCGCCCGAGCCGTTCCTCCGGCACGAAGGCGAGGCCGCGCGCCCGGCGTTCGGCCACTGCCAGATCGCCCACCGGCTTGCCGTCAAGCTGGACCATGTCGGCCTCGGCCAGCCGCTCGCCGGAGAGCAGCGACAGGAGCTCGGCCTGGCCGTTGCCCGAGACTCCGGCGATGCCGAGAATCTCGCCGCCATGGATGGCGAGATTGATGCGGTGGAGATCGGTGCCGAACGGGTCCTCCGCCTTGGCCGACAGGCCGATCGCCTCAAGCCGTGCCCTGGGCGCCAGCGGGATGGGATCGCGATGGATGTCCGGCAGCTCGGCCCCGACCATCAGGCGCGCGAGGTCGGCGTTGCTGGCCCGCCTGGGGTCGGCCGTGCCGGAGACGCGGCCACCCCGCAGGATGGTGGCGCTGTCGCAGAGTTCCCGAATCTCGTCGAGCTTGTGGCTGATATAGAGGATGCTGCAGCCCTCGGCCTTGAGCTTGCGCAGCACCTCGAACAGCTTGCGCACCGCCTGCGGCGTCAGCACCGAAGTCGGCTCGTCCAGGATCAGGAGCTTAGGATCCTGCAGCAGGCAGCGGATGATCTCGACCCGCTGCCGCTCGCCGACCGACAGGTGATGGAGCAGCCGGCCCGGATCGACCGGCAGGCCGTAGCGCTGCGAAAGCAGCCGGATGCGGGTCGAGAGCAGGGGCAGGTCGAACTTGCCGGCGGTCGTGACCGCGATGTTCTCGGCCACCGTGACCGATTCGAACAGCGAGAAATGCTGATAGACCATGCCGATGCCCAGCCGCCGCGCGGCGGCTGGATTGGCGATCGTCACCGGCTCCCCGTTCCATAGCATCGTTCCGGCGTCGGCCTCGGCGGCGCCGTAGATGATTTTCATCAGCGTGCTCTTGCCGGCCCCGTTCTCGCCCAGGACGGCATGGATCTCGCCGGGCCGCACTGCCAGCGAGACATCGTCGTTGGCGACGATGCCCGGATAGCGCTTGGTGATGCCGCACAGCTCCAGCCTGTAAGGTGGCGTCACGTCGATGCCTCCGGGCGTGGCCGGCATCATCCCTTCATCTGGCCGATCATGCCGGCAACCAGCCAGTTGGTGCCGCGCACGTCGGCATCCGACAGTACCCCGCCCTTGGGTACACGCACCGTGCCGGCCTGGTCCTTGATCTCGCCGCCATAGGGCTGCAGTGCGCCGGACTTTATGTCGGCCTCGGCCTTGACCAGCAGGGCGCGGACGTCATCCGGGATGATCGCGGCATAGGGCGCCATCTTGACCACCCCCTCCTTCAACCCCTGCCAACGGTTCTGCGGCTTCCAGGCGCCCGCGGCGACATCCTTGGCGTCCTGGCTATAGATGCTGCTCCAGTCGACGGTGAAGGCGGTCAGCTGCCGGGTCGGGCCGAACTTGCTCATGTCGCTGGCATAGCCGGTCGAGAACACGCCGGCCTGCTCGGCTGCTTGGACCGTCGCCGGGCTGTCGGTCATCGAGCAGATGACGTCGCAGCCCTGGCTGATCAGGGCCTGCGCGGCCTCCTTCTCCTTGCCCGGATCGGCCCAGGAATTGAGGAAGATGACGTTGCAGGTGGCCTCCGGCCTGACACTCTGCGCGCCGAGCAGGATGGCGTTGGCTGGCCCTACGATGTCGGGGACCGGGAAGCCGCCGATGAAACCGAGCTTGCCGGTCTTCGACATCTTGCCCGAGGCGATGCCGGCGATGAAGGCGCCCTCGTAATACTTGCCTTCGAACGCGCCGAGATTGGCCAGGACCTTCGATCCGGCGCAGCTGTCGAAGGCGACGGAGGGGAATTGCGGCGCGACCCGCGCGATCGGCGCACCATGGGAGAAACTGGTGCCGTAGATCAGCTTGTGCCCGGTCGAGGCGAAGCCGCGGAACACGCGCTCGGCGTCCTGCGGCTGGAAGACATTGTCGATAATGTTGATCTCGACCTTGTCGCCCATCGCCGCCTTGATCGCGGCGACGCCCAGGCTGTGCTGCTTGGTCCAGCCCACCTCGGCCGCTGGAGAGACAAGGGCGACGCCCACCTTCAGCACATCGTCGGCCCATGCGATGCGGCTCTTGGCCAGCACGGCACCGGCGGCGCCGTAGGTCAGGAAATCGCGTCGTGAGATATGGCGTATCATGTCTTGCACTCATGCGGACACCGCCGAGCGAACTGTTTCACCCGGCCGATCCCCGTCTTAGCACTCCGCATCAGAACCTGTATCCGACCTTGACGATGAACTGGCGCGGCGGGGCATAGGCCTGGGTCGTCTCGCCGCCGAACTGGTTGGTGAATTTCGACACGATCGCGTCCTTGTTGAACACATTGTCGATCATGACCGACGCATCCCAACTCGGGTTGGCGAAGGTGTAGTCGAAATACAGGTTCCACAGCACATAGGACGGTGTCTCGTAGATCGGGCTGCTGTTGAAGATCGCGTTGATGTAGCTGTCGCGATACTGCACCTGGACACGGGACAGCAACAGCGAGCCGTCGGAGAAGTCGAGCGTATGCGTCAGCGTGGCCGTGGCGGAGACCTCGGGCAGCATCGGGACGCTGTTGCCGTAGACGTCGCGATAGGCCGGGCCGCGATATTTCTTGAAGGCAGCGATGTCCGCCGCGGTGTAGGGCGGGAAGATATAGTCCAGGAAGACGCCGTGGGCCGCAGCGGTCGCCACGGCGGCGTTGCCGGCGACATTGTCCAGCGCCAGGAAATGGCTGGTGATCTTGCTTTCTTCGATGGTCAGGTTGGTGTCGAGCCGCAGATCATAGGGCAGCAGGAACGACGCCTCGCCCTCCACACCATAGACTTCGGCGGAAGGAACGTTGTCGACGCCGCCCTGATAGGTCGCAAGGTCTTCCGCCTCGAACTGCAGGTCGTTGTAGTCGTAGTAAAAGGCCGCCGCATTGAGGCGGATCTTCTTGTCCATGAACGAATTCTTGGCGCCGATCTCGTAGGCCGTGATGGTCTCCGGCTTGAACTGGAACGGTGTGCTCTGCGGCGCCGCGCCGATATTGCCGCCGCCGGGCTTAAAGCCTGTGGAGAAGCTGGCATAGACCAGATTGTCGGGCGTGACGTCCCAATCGATCTCAGCCCGGCCGGTGATGGCGTTGGCGCTCGACTCGTGGAAGCTCGCCGGCTCGAAATAGTCGCTGACCGTCGCCGTATTGGCGTCGTGCGTGTAGCGGGCGCCGCCGGTGAAACGGACGCTGTCCGTAATGTGGTAGGTACCCTGGCCGTAAATCGACCATGATTCACGTGTCAGAAGAGAAGCCGATTGGAAATATAGGTTCGGAATGTAATTGGCGCCGAAGAAATCCGGTATGGCGGGGGAGTTTAATAGATTTTTGATGAATGGGTCTTGTGGCGTAATCGAATATTGGTCGTAGCCGACCTTTTCTTTTACTCTCAGATAGAAGGCGCCGACGATCCAATCCAGATTGGAATCGCTTCCGGGCAATGAGCTCAGATCGACCTCCTGGGTCAGGCTCAGGGATTTGTGAAAGAAATATTCGATGTCATGGTAGAAATTCGGCGATTGCGAGACCGCGAGCGCCAGATCCTCGCCGTCTTCGTTCACCGATCCGGTCTGATTGACCGATTGCCAGCTGGTCAGCGATTTCAGGCTCGCCCACGGCAGGTCGTAGGTCAGGGTCGCGCTGTACACTTCCTGGCGATAGAGGAAACGGCCCGGCCAGTCGGAGGTCTGCTTCCACGGGTCGGGTTCCGGGTCCAGGATGTTCTTGAACGCGACCTCGGTATTGTCGGCGTCGCCATATTCGGCGCGCAGGATGGCGGTGAAATCGTCGGTCGGCTTCCACAGCGCCGACAGGCGGGCATGCACGCTGTTGTCGTTCGACAGGCCGTAGCCGCCCGGTACCTTGGTCGCCTCGACGAACCCGTCATGCCGGTCGTAATCGACCGCGCCGCGGATGGCGAAGGTGTCGCTGACGGGGACGTTCAGCGCGGCGCGATAGCGCACCAGCGCGTACTCGCCAAGGCTGAGGTCGGTGAAGCCGGTATAGTCGTCGAACGTCGGCTGCTTGGTGATGACGTTGATCGTGCCGCCGACCGAGTTCTGGCCGAACACGGTGCCCTGCGGCCCGCGCAGCACCTCGACATGGTCGACATCCAGGAAGCCTGTGTTCAGCGCCACCGGGTTGGCGATATAGACGCCGTCGATGTGATAGGAGACGGACGGTTGGGCGGCATCGTTCTGCGGCACGTTGAAGCCGATGCCGCGGATGGCGACCGAATTGTTGAAGCCTTCGCTCTGGGTGATCACCAGGCTCGGGACTTGGCCGTTCAGGTCGACGGGATTGACGATGTGGGCTTGATCGAGCTGGGCGGCCGTGATCGCCGTGACCGCCTCGGGTTCCTTTTGAATATTGGCCGATCGCTTCTGGGCGACGACGACGATCTCCTCCAGACCCGCACCGGGCGCGCCGGCCGCGGCCGGCTGGTCCTGGGCGACGGCCGGCGCCGCCGACAGGCAGAGAAACGAAACGGTAGCAAATAGGTGCGCTGCACAATTCTGATGGGTCAAGGCTGACATCCGGACTCTCCTGTAAAGGGCTTTGTTCTTGTCGCCGCCCTGCGAACAGGACTTTGAAACCAGCAACTTCTCGTCTGTCCGGCAGATAGGACTTTCGCCTTTCACACCCAACGTGCCTTCCCGTTCTTGTTGATCTGGCGGCTAAAGATTACGCATCGGCGCCGCTCGAAACAGCATAGAATTTCGTCTGCCGCGTTGCCAATTCGGCATCTCTAAAATTGTATGCGACACATTGGAGCAGCCGGCTTTTGCGGGTGAGCGTTTCCCAGACCGATCTGCTGCGATGCGAAAAGGCGGTCTTGCAGACGACCGGCCTCGGGGCAAAGCGATACGCCGGAATACGCGTCGGCCCGATCCCGAAGCAGTATCTGGATTGGTACCGTTTCGGCACCGAAGCGCGCGAAATTCTCTGCTGGCGCGACGGCGGCGACACTTTACACACGGAGCAACAATGTGGGCCCAATCGGAATACGGCCCCAATCGGAATACGGCCCCAATCGGAATACGGCCCCAATCGGAATACGGCCCCA
>CAZNNJ010000133.1:8665-10347 GCA_964574305.1 uncultured Rhodospirillales bacterium
ATCGGAATACGGCCATGAGCAAGATATTCATGTTCTATCTGGGTGGCTCGGCTCCAGGAGCAAATATTGAGGTGCACGACGTTCAGTTTGCGGTTGGGGAATGTCCGGAAGACACATTTCCCACGCTCCGTGCACGGTGGTTTGGAGACAAAACGAGCCTTCACCTCGACGCCTACTCGGAAATCAACTGGGCCGATGGCTACGACGGTTTCCTGTCCGCGGCCCCCGCCTCCCAGAAAGAAAAGCTCTATTTCGTGAATATGGGGGCGTACCTGGCGAGCGAGTTTCACGAACTCCACCGCTTCGCCTTGTTTGTCGCGGAAAGCGAAACACTGGCCCGGGAGAAAGCGCGCTCGGCGCTTTTGAGCGATGCCCTGGAACAGCACAAGGACAACCAGATGGAGGTGGATGAGTGCTTGCAACTCAGCGAGCTTGAGGGGCTCCACGTTCATTTGCGGCGGAATCCGGGCGAGCGGCCCTTTAAGGCCGATTGGCACGGCTATCGCCCGATAGCCGAGACATAGGCCGCGAACAGGATATCGGGATCGGCAACGTCTGGTCAATCTGACGGAGGCAGTTTTCGATATCAGATTACATTGAATTGATATCCAATCTTATTGCCATGGGCGCGGTTTTCTGACATTTTTGTGACGATAGCCTGCAAGCGGGAGTTCGGCGCCTTGGTTCCACGCCTTTCAGCGGTCGCGGCATGACGCGCAGCGCGGTGCGTTTCCTGCTGGGCGACCGGGTCCAGGAAATCGGCGAAATCGACCCGACGATGACGCTGCTGGACTGGTTGCGACTCGAAAAACGCATGAACGGCAGCAAGGAAGGCTGCGCCGAAGGGGATTGCGGCGCCTGCACCGTGGTGGTCGGTCGGCTCGCCGGCGACAGTGTGCGCTACGAGGCGATCAATGCCTGCATCCGCTTCCTGCCCACCCTCGACGGCTGCCACCTCCTGACCGTGGAGCATCTGCGCCAGGCTGACGGGAGGCTGCATCCGGTGCAGCAGGCCATGGTCGATTGCCACGGCTCGCAATGCGGATTCTGCACGCCGGGCTTCGTCATGTCGCTCTTCGCGCTCTACCTGAACGAGCCGGCGCCCGACGAAGCCCGCATCCGCGATGCGCTGGCTGGAAATCTGTGCCGCTGCACCGGCTATGCTCCGATCATCGCCGCCGCCCGGCGGATGTACACGTTGGGCGAACGTGCCGCCGACCGGCTGGCGATGAGCGCCGACCGGCTGATGCAGCTTCTGCCGCCCGCGGCGGAAACGCTGACCTTCGAAAAGGATGGGCGCCGCTTCATCGCGCCGGCGACGGCCGACGGGCTTGCCGAGGCCATGATCGAAAATCCCGAGGCCACCCTCGTCGCCGGCGCGACCGATGTCGGTCTCTGGGTCACCAAGGCGCTGAAGCGCTTCGAGACGACGATATATCTCGGCCGCGTCGCGGAATTGCAGACCGTGGCCGAGACGGCGGATACGGTGCGGATCGGCGGTGGAGTCACCTTCACAGATGCCGCCCCGGCCCTGGAGCGGGTCTACCCTGATTTCGGCGAGCTCATCCGCCGCATCGGCGGGTTCCAGGTACGCAATGCAGGGACGATCGGCGGCAATATCGGCAATGGCTCGCCGATCGGCGACACGCCGCCGGTCCTGATCGCCATCGGCGCAATGCTGG
>CAZNNJ010000134.1:0-10301 GCA_964574305.1 uncultured Rhodospirillales bacterium
GTGCCAGCGGATGGCAACGAACGCCTTGTGCGCTTCCTCATCCGACATCCGCGCAACGGACGCTAGCGAGAGCGTCCTTGCTTTTGCGGAGAGGAGGAAGTGCTGAGACATTGACCCGTGAAGTTCCGTATGTGAACCGTAGGTTCTATATACAGACTATCAAGGGACTGTACAAGGGCTATTAGCACCGTTTATGATACTTTTCGTACGGAGGTGGTGCTATGGGACTTGCAGCGACCGAGGCCGAGCTGGCCGACAAGACATCCCGCTTCCTCAAAGCGGAATTGAAACGTGCGGGGATCACGTACGCGGAACTGGCCGAGCGGCTGAAAGAACACGGGCTGCCTGGTGAGACCGAGGCGTCGATCAAGGGAAAGCTGATACGCGGGACGTTCCCGGCGACGTTCCTGCTGGCAACGCTCGCAGCTATTGGGTTGGCTGAGATCGCGCTGGAAGACCTTTAGGCGGGAATTTGTCGGCCCTTATAAAATTGTGCTTTCCCCCACAATTCACAATTCGCTGTAGCTGCGCGTCATACCAAAAGCAGTTTTCTGCGAAGTACACTTTGTTTTTCTTTTCCGAAAACTCATCCATATACATAATTGCAGTACCAAAATAGTAGAACATTTGGCCGCCGATTATGCTGTCATACTGTTTCTGAGTTAGAAGCCTTCCGGGATTGTGAATATAATACGGTGTGTTTTTAGGGAATGGAATTCCGCCGCCTTCAAGGGATTTCTTCCCAAATCCAGTTTCTCGTGAAAGGTCGTCCTCTAAAGATTCCATTAGCATGTCTTCTTCATCTGAGCTTGCTTCATGAGGAAGTCCCATGCTTCCAAACATATAAGCAATCCCAGTAACATCCATTTTGCCGACATTCATAAGTTCTGCAACGTAGTAATACTTTCCATCGGCTGTCATCATAACAGGAGGGGCACTGGAAAATAGCTTTGCGCTTTCATCGATAGTTGGAGGCTGCTGTTCTTGCTCGTACCATCCAATCCCGCCGAATATTATGGCAAGGACAGCAGCCAGTGTGGCCCGATGCTTGTGGCGCACATTCCATAAGTGATCCAAGAGGAAGGTGCCAAATACACCGACAGCCCACGCGAGGCCGAGCAGTACCCATGCCAAGCTCATCTTGATGATGCCTGCCGCCGCCAGAGAGGCAATGACAATCCCAACCGCCAAAACGACGAGGAACTGTCCGATAGGGTCTTTGACCAGCCGCTTCGTGTGATGCCGTGTGATAGCGAGCCGCGATGGCATTGGCTCGTCGGTTGCCATAAAAAGATTTGTGATGGGGTTGCGGCGCTGCGGCGGCTTTGGGTCTGACATGCTGCGCACCATGACTCCGGCGCTCGCCATCGGGCAAATGGAATCCAGCGCATTTCCGTAAAAATGAGTCCCGCCAGTGAGTTAGATCGGGCAGGATCGCGGAATGGAAAATCGTGCCTTTTTCGCAGCTGCCTTTGTGGCCTTTGGGATAATAGTCGGGGCGATCGTCTTTGGGGTGCCATCATCTGCGCCCCACAAGGAAGCGAAGACAGCCGAGGTAGATCAGACCAAGGCAGCCGCCGATAGCAAATCCGGTAGCGTTTCGCCCGAGGAACGAACAGCGGATTATACGCTCTGGCTTGCGATCCTCACTGGCGCTCTGGTGGCGGTCACCGGCAGTCAGATGTATTTCCTCACCCGCGCCGACAACACAGCCAGGATGGCCGCAAAGGCAGCTGAAAGAGCCGCCGATGCCCTCCCCCTCGCCGAGCGCGCGTTCGTATATGCCGTGATAACTAAACCCGGCTTTAGGGCGCTCCATAGCTTCAACCAAGCACCGGGACTCGCCTATTCGGAGTTCACAATCTCCTTTCCCAATTACGGACGCACTCCGGCCATCATCACGAGATTGGAATATGTTTTCAGCATAGCCGCCAGTGGCTCCATTGCTGATCCTATTGACCCAAGCGTGATCGGTGGTCGGGAAATACCGCCTGGAATTATCTCGATTAAGGGCGCGCCTTACGAAGAAAGTCCAAACTTGTTCAATTATTTCGGAGTCGATAAGCCTGAGATCAGGAAGTCGTCGGGATGGATTGTCGGATTCATCCGCTACGATGATGTGTTCGGCCAGCACCACATCACCGGCTTTACGCAGGTGTATGACGCCATAGGCGAGCGGTGGGTTAGCCGAGGCGACGCCCGGTACAATTACGCTCGCACCGAGAAGGAGGGCGATATACCATTCCCATCGTCCACAGGATAAGCGCCCCATTCGGACGCCCCCTACTCAGCTACTCTCCTCCCATAGATCGGAATCTGAGCGGAGCGGTGCCAGCGTGGTTTGTGGAGTTTGCTCCATAATACCGCGCTTCGCTTTCCCACCCTACGGGGCTACGGGGCCAATGACGGCTTTTGCACCTTCGGGAACTTTCTTGAATGCGGGGGTGGGTCGCTTGAAAACCAAAGGGCGCGCCGCTCGATGCGACGCGCCCCTCTGGCTTTATCCCCGGGATTTATAATTCTTCGGATTTGCCGGCGCCGCCTCTTGAGAGGCGCCTGCCAAATCGCTTACTGCTTGGCGACGGCGGTCGGCTCGGACTTGCCCTCGCGATACTTCGCGTGAGCAGCCTTCTCGCAGGCGAAGACGCCATTGCCGCCCTTGGCCGCGGCGGCGGTGCCAAGCTGGAAGTAACGGCCGCGATCCAGGTCGATCCAGACCACCGGATCGGCGCCGCAGGACGCCTGGGCCAGGTTGGCGGACGCGTAGTACGCATCGGCCTTCGCGACGCCGCCAACGGTAACGGCCGCCAGCGCGGCGGCCAGGGCCAAGTGATTCACTTTCATCGAACATCTCCTAGGGATGGGTGTGTTAACCCCTTCAACATAGTGAGTCGGACTCAGGATGTTGCGGTGCAACATTGTCGCAGCCAATCTCGTCCAATCGGACTATTCCACCCGGCCTGCGCTAAAACATCGGAATCGCTATGAAAATTCCCAAAAATCACCGGTAATTTCCAATTTTGAAATATTATTAGTGCGGCGCTGTGCTGCGGCGCAACTTATTTCGTTTTACGAAGCGATTTTCTTCGATCCGTTCCTGGTCGTCCGGCTTGACTGATGCATATCCCGATGGTTATAGATCAAATCGATAATCGAACGGTTATCGATTCCCGGCGGTATCGCCGATAAAGGGAGCACGGCCTGATCATGAAAGACGCGACCAGACGTTCGGTTTTTCGCTGGATTCACATCGTCTTCAGCATTCCGATAATCGGCTATATCTATAGTCCGTTCGAAGAAATCCCGAACTATGCCCCGGCCACCCGGTATGTTTTCCTGCCGGTGATGCTCCTTACGGGATTATGGATGTGGAAAGGCCATGTCGTCCGGCGACTCGTTTCGAAAGGATCGGCCTGACCGTCCGGGGACAGGAATTCGAGGCACCCAGGGGAAAGCGGACGGATAGAGGGCAGGGCGGGAAGCGCTTGCGCTATCCCGCCCCACGGATCGCGTCCTCCTACCAGTGGTATTTCAGCTTCGCCCCGTACATGCGCGGCTCGCCGTAGATGCCGCCCAGCACGCCGATCGTCTTCAGCGTCGGCAGGATGCCGACCAGATAGTTGCGGTCCAGCACGTTGGTCATGAACGCCGAGATGTCGAAGTCGGACCCGTAAACCTTGTTCCACTGATAGTTCATGTTCACGAGGCCGGTGCCGTTAATGTTCTCGCCGACCTCGTGATAGGTGCCGGTGTCGGTATTCTCGGTGCTGGTATAGTTGCCGGCGATGGTGAAGGCCATGTCGCCGATCTCCGCCGGCACCCAGGGGAAGTGATAGGTGATCGCCAGCTGCATCTTATGCTTGGGCGCGGCGGCGATGCCGGGATCGAGCGGCGTGCCGGGCACGACGTAGATCGGGTTGAACTCGTTGAACTTGTAATAGAGATAGGAATAGTTGCCGTTGATCTCGAAGCCGTAGCCTGGAAGCAGGGTCATCTGGATCTCGGCGCCGGTGAAGGTCGCGTGGCCGGCGTTCTGCGTCAGCGACACGGTGATCGGCGTGTTGTTGACGAAGGCCTGCGGCATCGAGATCTGCTGCAGGTTCTTGAAGTAGGACTGGAAGACGTCGACATTGGTGCGCAGCTTCACGTCGCCGATCGACCAGTCCGTCTTCGTGCCGATCTCGACATCGTCCAGGACCTGGGGCGCGTAGGTGGTCAGCGGCGCCTGCGGCGACGGCAGCGTTTTCTGCAGGTTGATGCCGCCGGCGATATAGCCGCGCCGCCCGCCAATATAGACCATCGAGTCGGGCGTGATCTGGTATTGCAGCTGCAGGTTCCAGCTCGCATCCTCGTTATGCGTCCGCTGGGTGAAATACGATGGAATCGTGTTGCCCGTTATAGGATCGCGCTTCGCACCCGTTCCCGCAGCAGAGGCCGTCTCCGTCTTGTCGTCGAAGCTGAAGCGATAGCCGGCGGTCAGCGAAAGCCCATCCAGCGGCTCATAGACATCGCCCAGATCGTAGGTCGCCTGGGCATAGACCGCACGGCTCCGTTCAACCGGAATAAAGGTGGATTCCGGTTGCGGTCCCAGGAAATACGAATGATAGACCGTCGTGCCGTAAGGGTGCGTGAAGAAGTAGTAGAGACCGGCCTGGAAATGCAACCTGTCGTTCCGCGCCGTGCCCTGCATCTGGAGCTCCTCGGTATATTCCTCCAGATCCCATTCCCAGCCATGGCCGGAGATCGGCGTGTTTTCCGCGAAGTCCGGGGTGAAGGACAGGGCGATCTCGTCCTTGAAGACCTGCCATCCGAAGATGTTCTTCAGCGTCAGGTTGTCGGTAAGGTTGTAGGTTGTGGTGTTCACCAAGGTCGAGTGCCACTGCTTGTCGAGCGGGCCGCCGCCGGGTGCGCCGGGGAATTCGTTGGCCTCGGTACGAATCCCCAACTGCTGCTGCCGCGTGATGCCGGCATTCAGAAGGCCGTTGTCCAGGCCGATGAAGCCGAGCAGCGTCGAGGGGCCTTTGAGTCCGAACGTCTGGTAGAGCTGATAGAGGCTGTCCGCGAACGAGACCTGCTCGCCGCCGTTGTTATAGGTCGCGACGCCGACCGGGCTGGTGCAGGCGCCGAGGGTCAACCCGACCAGCCCATTCGGTGCAATCCCCGGAATCTTCGTGCCGATATTGATCGAGCCGAAGGCCACGCAGGGATTGTAGCCTTTGAGGATGATCGACGTGCCGTTGTCGTGCGAATAGGTGAAGTCGGCCACCGTCAGATTCTCGAAGTCGTCAGTCGGCCGCAACATGATCGAGGTGCGGGCGACCCAGAAATCGCGATTGTCGAGGTCTTTGCCGTCGGAGAGCACATGGGTGAAGCCGTCGCGCATGGCGTGCTCGCCGGCGACGCGGATGAACAATTTCTCCGGCACGATCGACATGTTGGTCGCCGCCTGGAGGTCGAGATCGCCGTAGTTGCCGAATTCGATCGAGGCGAAGCCGTGATAGTCGTCGGTCGGCTTCTTCGATTGCAGCAGGACCGCGCCGCCGGTCGTGTTGCGGCCGAACAGCGTGCCCTGCGGCCCCTCGAGCACCTGGACGTCCTCCAGATCGAAATAGCGGCCTGGACCGGTAACGCCGCCGCCGGCGCCGGAGCCTGACGGCTGGGGTTCGCTGAGATCGGGCACTTCGTCGAAATAGCCCACCACGGCAGGGCCGCCCGGTGCGCTCACCTGGCCGCGGATGGCGAGATACTGCTCGTCGCGGCCCTGGTCGCTCTGCTGGGTCAGGCCGGGGGAGAAATGGCTGAGGTCGGTCGTGTTCTCGATATGCCGCTCCTCGAGCGCCTTGGGCGTGAAGGCCTCGACGGTGATCGGAACCGTCTGCAGCTTTTCCTCGCGGCGCCGGGCGGTGACGACGATTTCCTCAAGCTGGCCGCTGGTCGCGGCCGGCTGATCGGGCTGTGCGATCGCCGACGGCGGTGTTGTGAATGCGGTGGTGGCAACTGTGGCGTAGAGCGCCACACGGACTGCTGGCGTCATCGTTCCCTCCCCATCGAGGCGCCCTTTTGGGCGCTCTGCTGTGCATTTAAAGCAACTGATTTACGTTAAAAACATACGACAGGCGGGGTCAAGCACCATTTCGTATGAAAAAGTGACTCACAAATCATTCAAAAAGTGAATGAATTCAGGCTTTTGTATAAATGATTGCAGTGACTGCCTGAGGGCCGGCGGCACCCCTCGCAGGGTCAGGCGCGGCCCAGCAACGTCCGCGTCGCGCCGATCAGGTCGGGCTGGCGCAGCAGGCTCTCGCCGACCAGGAAGGCGCCGGCGCCGGCGGCCGTCATGCGGCTGAGGTCGGCAGTGTCGCGCAGGCCGCTTTCGGCGACCAGCAGTTTTCCGGCGGGCACGCGCGGGGCCAGGCGCTCGAAAGTCTCCAGGCTGGTCGTCAGCGTCTTCAGGTTGCGGTTGTTGATGCCGATGAAGTCGCCGTCCAGCTTGAGCGCCCGGTCGAGCTCGTCCTCGTCATGCACCTCGATCAGCGCGTCCATCTTCCAGCGCCGGGCCTCGGCCAGCAGCTCGGCCAGCTGCCCGTCATCCAGCGCGGCCACGATCAGCAGTATGCAGTCGGCGCCCAGCGCCCGGGATTCGGCGATCTGGTAGGGATCGATCATGAAATCCTTGCGCAACGCCGGCAGGGGCACGGTGGCGCGGGCATCGCGCAGGTCGTCGTCGCGGCCGCCGAAATAGGGCCCGTCGGTCAGAACCGACAGGCAGGCGGCGCCGGCGGCCTGGTAAAGCTGCGCGACGTCCGCCGGGTCGAAGCCCGGCCTGATCTCGCCGCCGCTGGGCGATTTGCGCTTCATCTCGGCGATGAGCGCGAACTGGCCGGTCGCGGCCATGGCGCGCAAGGCCTGGGCGAAGCCGCGCGGCGGCGACGCCTCGGCGGCCAGGTGCTCGATCTTGTCCAGCGGGATGGCGCGCTTCGACACGGCGACGTGATCGGCCTTCGCCGCCAGGATTTCCGTCAGAACGTTGCTCATGCCGAGGCCCCAGCCATGTCCTGTCTTAGTGCAGCAAGCAGCGCGCCCGCTTTGCCGCTATCGATCGCGGCAGCGGCCAGCACCACGCCGGCCGTCAGGTCCGCGGCCTTGCCGGCGACGACCAGCGCGGCGGCGGCGTTCAGCAGCACGATGTCGCGATAGGCACCGGTCTCGCCGTCCAGTAGGCGGAGCAGGGCGGCGGCGTTATAGGCGGGGTCGCCGCCCAGGATATCGGACAGCGAGGCGCGCGGCAGGCCGGCATCCTCCGGCGTCACGGTCCGTCGCGATATGCCGTCGGCGGTCAGGATCGCGACCTCGCTCGGCCCGGTGATAGTGAGCTCGTCCAGCCCGTCGCTGCCATGCACGACCCAGGCCGAGACCGAGCCCAGCCGCCGCAAAGCCTCGGCGACCGGCTCCAGCCAGCGCGGATGGTAGACGCCGACCAGTTGCTTCGTCGTGCCGGCCGGGTTGGAGAGTGGGCCGGCCAGGTTGAAGATGCTGCGGAAGCCCAGCTCCCTGCGGATGGTGCCGACGGCCTTCATGGCGGGATGATGGTCGGGCGCGAACATGAAGGTAAGGCCGTGGCGCTTCAGCATCTGCTCGGCCTGCGCGGGCGAGGCGACGCCGATGCCGAGCGCGCCCAGCACATCGGTCGCGCCGGAGCGCGAGGAGGCGGCGCGGTTGCCGTGCTTGGCGACCGGCACGCCGCAGGCGGCGACGATGAAGGCGACGGCGGTCGAGATATTGAGCGTGCCGTGCCCGTCGCCGCCGGTGCCGCAGCAATCGATCGCTTCGGGGTGACCGGCGACCGGCAGCATATGCCGGCGCATGACGCGGACGGCGGCGGTCAGCTCCCCTGCGGTCTCGCCGCGCTGGGTCAGCGCCATCAGCGCCGCGCCGATCTGGGCGGGGTAAGCAACGCCGGCGATGATGGAATCGAACAGGGATTCGGCCTCGGCCTCGGTGAGTTCGGCCCCTTGGGTCAGGCGCAGCAGCAGAGGCTGCAGCGCAGCGGCTTCGGTCACGCGGCCTTCCTTGTCCCCGTCAGGTCGAGGAAGTTCTGCAAGATGTCGTGGCCGTGTTCGGAGGCGATGCTTTCCGGATGGAACTGCACGCCATGGATCGGGAGCGTGCGGTGGGCGAGGCCCATGATGAGGCCGTCCGCCGTCTCGGCGGTGATGCGCAGCTCAGCCGGCAGGGTCGATTTCTCGACGATCAGCGAGTGATAGCGGGTGGCGTTGAAGGGCGAGGGCAGGCCGGCGAAGACGCTGCTGTCGTCGTGCGTCACCGGGCTCACCTTGCCATGCATCGGCATCGGGGCGCGGATCACCTTGCCGCCGAATTCCTGGCCGATCGCCTGATGGCCGAGGCACACGCCCAAGAGCGGCACCCGCCGCTCGGCGCAGAGCCGGATCAGGCGCAGGCAGATGCCGGCCTGGTCAGGCGCGCAGGGGCCGGGCGACAGCACGATGCCGGCCGCGCCCTGGGCCAGGGCTTCCTCGGCGGTCATCGCGTCGTTGCGCACCACCTGCGTCTCGGCGCCCAGATCGCCCAGGAACTGCACCAGGTTGTAGGTGAAGCTGTCGTAATTATCGATGAGGAGCAGCTTCATTGGTTCGTCTCATGGTCAGCGAAGGCCGGCGCCTGCTCGGCGGCGCGGAACAGGGCGGCGGCCTTGTTCACGGTCTCCTGATATTCCGCTTCCGGATCGCTGTCGGCAACCACCCCGCCGCCGGCCTGGACATGCAGCATCCCGTCCTTGAGGACGGCGGTCCTGAGCGCGATGCAGGTGTCGAGCGCCCCGTCCGAGCCGAAATACCCGACCGCGCCGCCATAGACGCCGCGGCGCGACACCTCCAGCTCGTCGATGATCTCCATCGCCCGGATCTTGGGCGCGCCCGAGACGGTGCCGGCGGGGAAGCCGGCGAACAGCGCGTCGACCGCGTCCAGGTCGGGCTTTATCTCGCCGACGACGTTGGAGACGATATGCATGACGTGGGAGTAGCGCTCGACGATCATCCGCTCGGTCACCCTGACCGTGCCGATCTTCGAGACCCGCCCGACGTCGTTGCGGCCGAGATCGAGCAGCATCAGATGCTCGGAAATCTCCTTGGGGTCGGCCAGCAGCTCCTCGGCCAGCGCCTGGTCCTCCTCCACCGTCTCGCCGCGCTTGCGGGTGCCGGCGATCGGCCGGATGGTGACCTCGCCGTCGCGCAGGCGCACCAGGATTTCCGGGCTCGAGCCCACGACCGAGAAGCCGTCGAAATCGAGCAGGAACAGGAAGGGCGACGGGTTGAGCCTTCTCAGCGACCGGTAGAAGGCGAGCGCCGAATGGCCGAACGGCGCGCTCATCCGGTGCGAGGGCACGACCTGATAGCAGTCGCCGGCGCGGATATATTCCTTCACCTTCTCGACCATCGCGCAATATTCGGGCTTGCCGGTGTTCGATCGCGGCTGCGCCTCGGGCGCGTTGGCGGCCACGGGCGAGAAGATCGGCGTGGAGGGCAGGGACCGCGACAATGTCCCCACGATCTCGTCGATCCGCGCGTGGGCGGCGGCCTCGGCGGCGGCGGCGGACACGCCGGGGCGCGGCCAGACCGGGGTCACGATCCGCACATCGCGCTCGATCGAATCGAAGATCAGCACGATGCCGGGGCGGACCATCACCGCGTCGGGCACGTGCAACGTGTCCGGATTGGCCGAGGGCAGGCGCTCGACCAGCTTGATCATGTCATAGCCCAGATAGCCGAACAGGCCGCTCGCCATCGGCGGCAGGCCGGGCGTCGGCTCGATCCTGACCTCGTCGATCAGCGCCCGCAGCGAGTCCAGCGCTGGGCCGGGCAGGGGAGTGAACGGCCCGCTCGGCACCGTGCCGGCGTCGCGGTTGATCTCGGCGCGGCCTTCCTTGCAGCGCCAGACCAGGTCGGGCCTCAGTCCGATGACCGAATAGCGGCCGAGGCTCTTGCCGCCTTCGACCGATTCCAGCAGGAAGGCATAGGGCTGGCCGGCGCCCAGCTTCAGCATCGCCGAAACCGGCGTCTCCAGGTCCGCGACAGCACGACGCCAGACCAGCTGCGGCTTTCCGGCTGCGTAGCGGGCGGCGAAGCCGTCGGCGTCGCCTTGATAGGCTTGGGCCAGAGCAGTCATGGGAGGGGCGCAGTCATTAGGGGTTATTGGCCGGCGACGGTTTCGACCGCCGACGGGTTGCTCTTGACTTTTGTCGCCTGTCGCAGCCCGTCGCGAGACAGGGCCAGCGCGTCGCCGCC
>CAZNNJ010000135.1:0-6804 GCA_964574305.1 uncultured Rhodospirillales bacterium
AGGCCGAACAGGGTCACGCCTAGCATGCCGGCGAAGACGGCGGCGCCCATGGCGTTGCGCATCTCCGCGCCCGCGCCGGTCGACAGCACCAGCGGCAGCACGCCCATGATGAAGGCGAGCGAGGTCATCAGGATCGGGCGCAGGCGCAGGCGGCTGGCCTCGATCGCGGCCTGGACCGGGGTGCGGCCGGCGAATTCGAGCTCCCGGGCGAACTCCACGATCAGGATCGCGTTCTTGGCCGACAGGCCGACCAGGACGATGAGGCCGATCTGGGTGAAGATGTTGTTGTCCCCACCCGTCAGCCACACGCCCAGCATCGCCGCCAGCTGTCCCATCGGCACGATCAGGATGATCGCCAGCGGCAGGACGAGGCTCTCATACTGGGCGGCCAGCACCAGAAAGACGAGCAGGATCGCCACCGGGAAGACCAGGATCGCGGAGTTGCCGGCCAGGATCTGCTGCTGGGTCATGTCCGTCCACTCGAACTTGAAGCCCTTGGGCAGTGTCTCGTTGGCGATCCGGGTCACGGCGGCCTGGGCCTGGCCCGAGCTGTAGCCCGGGGCCGCGCCGCCATTGATGTCGGCGGACAGGAAGCCGTTATAGCGCATCGCCCGCTCCGGTCCGGCCGAGAGCTTGACCTTCAGCAGGGCCGACAGCGGCACCATCTCGCCGGTTGCCGAGCGGACCTTCAGCTGGCCGATATCGTCCGGCCGGGCGCGGAAGGGCGCGTCGGCCTGGACGCGAACCGTGTAAGTGCGGCCGAACTTGTTGAAGTCGTTGACATAGAGCGAGCCCAGATAGACCTGCATGGTCACGAATATGTCCGGGATCGCGACCTGGAGCTGGCGTGCCTTGGTCCGGTCGATATCGGCATAGACCTGCGGCACGTTGACCTGGAAGCTGGAGAACAGGCCGGCCAGCTCCGGCGCCTGCCGGGCTTTCGCCAGGAAGGCGTTGGTCGCCTGGTCCAAAGCCTCATAGCCCTGGCCGCCGCGATCCTCGATCTCCAGCTTGAAGCCGCCGATCGTGCCCAGGCCCTGGACGGGCGGGGGCGGGAAGACGGCGATCACGGCACCCTTGATCGCGGCGAATTTCTGGTTCAGCCGCTGGGCGATGGCCGGCCCGTTCTCGGCCGCGCTGGTGCGCTCGTCGAACGGCGTCTCGGCCAGGAAGACGACGGCGGAGTTGGAGCTGTTGGTCAGCCCGTTCACCGACAGGCCCGGAAACTGGACGGCGGCCTGCACCCCCGGCTCCTTCAGCGCGATCTCGCCCACTTGGCGGACCACGGCCTCCGTGCGGTCGAGGCTGGCGCCGTCGGGCAGCTGGATGATGGTGACCAGATATTGCTTGTCCTGCACCGGCACGAAGCCGCCCGGCACGGCGCGGAACAGCAGCACGGTCGAGGCCGCCAGCAGCGCATAGACGCCCAGCATGATCGCCTTGCGCCCCAGCGTCCGCTTGACGCCGCCGCTATAGGCCTCGGCGCCGCGGGCGAAGACTTTGTTGAAGCCGCGGAACAGCCAGCCGAAGGCGAAGTCGATCGCCTTGGTCAGCCGGTCCTTGGGCGCATCATGGCTTTTCAGCAGCAGGGCGGCCAGCGCCGGCGACAGGGTCAGCGAGTTCACCGCCGAGATCACCGTCGAGGCCGCGATGGTCAGCGCGAACTGGCGATAGAACTGGCCGGTCAGGCCGTTGATGAAGGCCAGCGGCACGAACACCGCGATCAGCACCAGGGCGATGGCGACAATGGGCCCCGACACTTCGCGCATGGCGGCATAGGTCGCCTCACGCGGACTTAAGCCCCGTTCGATATTGCGCTCCACATTCTCGACCACGACGATCGCGTCGTCGACGACGATGCCGATGGCCAGCACAAGGCCGAAAAGGGAGAGCGCATTGATCGAGAAGCCGAAGACATGCAGCAGCGCGAAGGTGCCGACGATCGAGACCGGCACCGCCAGCAGCGGGATGATCGAGGCGCGCCAGGTCTGCAGGAACAGCACTACCACCAGCACGACCAGCGCCACCGCCTCGAACAAGGTGTGGACGACCGCGCTGATCGAGGCACGGACGAACTGGGTCGTGTCATAGACGATCTGGTAGTCGACGCCCTCCGGCATCGTCTCCTTCACCTCCTCCATATTGGCGCGGACTTGGTTGGCGATCTCGATCGCGTTGGAGTTCGGCGCCTGGAAGATGGCGATGGCGACCGCCTGGCCGTTGTCGAGGAGCGAGCGTAGCGCATAGTCCGACGCGCCCATCTCGATCCGGGCGACGTCGCGCAGGCGGGTCACGCGGCCGTCGGCATCGGTCTTGACGATGATGTCGCCGAATTCCTCCTCGGACTGCAGCCTGCCCTGGGCATTGACCGCGAGCTGGAATTCCAGCCCGGGTACGCTGGGCGAGGCGCCGACCGAGCCGGCGGCGGCCTGGATGTTCTGGGACTGGATCTCGCGCACCACGTCGCCGGCGGACAGGCCGCGCTCGGCCACCTTCTGCGGGTCCAGCCAGACGCGCATGGCGTAGTCGCCCGAGCCGTTGAGCTGCACCTCGCCGACGCCGGAAATCCGCGACAGCCGGTCCTTGATGTTCAGCACGGCATAGTTGCGCAGATACTTCATGTCATAGCGGTTGTTGGGCGAGATCAGGTGCACGACCATCATCAGGTTGGGCGAGCTTTTGATCGTGGTGACGCCCAGCGCGCGGACTTCCTGGGGCAGCCGGGCTTCGGCCTGGTTCACCCGGTTCTCGACCAGCTGCTGCGCCAGGTCGGGGTCGGTGCCCAGCTTGAAGGTGACGGTGATCGTTTCCAGCCCGTCCGTGTTGGCCTGGCTGCCCATATAGATCATGCCCTCGACGCCGTTGATCGCCTCCTCGATCGGCGTTGCCACCGTTTCGGCGATCACCTTGGGATTGGCGCCGGGATACTGCGCGCGCACGACGACCGAGGGCGGCACGACCTCGGGATATTCCGAGATTGGCATCACCGGCAGCGCCAGCGCGCCCATCAGGAAGACCAGCATCGACAGAACACCGGCGAAAATCGGCCGGTCGATGAAGAATTTGGACAGATTCATGGCGTTCTCCTGTTGAGGAGCTGTTGAAATTGTTGGGTTTTGTGATGTGGAGGGTTTTCACCCCCACCTAGCCTCCCCCATCGAGGGGGAGGGACATGATTGGCGATTGAGCTCTTAAAGCCCTCCCCCTTGATGGGGGAGGGTGGGGTGGGGGTGAAATGCCTCCGTAACGCTATCTTTGCGTCAGCTCAGTCTTATCCATCGGCACCTCCGCCGGCGCGACCAAGGCACCCGGCCGGACGCGCTGAAGGCCCTCGACCACGACGCGCTCGCCCGGATTGATACCCGAGGTTATGACCCGCAGGTTGCCGCTCAGCGCACCCAAGGTCACCTCGCGGTAGGCTGCCTTGTTGTCGGCATCGACGACGATGACGAAGCGCTTGTCCTGGTCGGTGCCCAGCGCCCGCTCGCTCACCGCCAGCACCGGCTGGCTCTTGGCGGCGCCCATGCGCAGGCGGGCGAACTGGCCGGGGATCAGCGCGCCGTTCGGGTTGTCGAACTGGGCGCGCAGCCGCACCGTGCCGCTCTGGGCGTCGACGCGGTTGTCGACGAGCTGCAGATGGCCCTGGATCGGCGTGCCGTCGGCGGTCGCCATGTCGACCGGGATATGCCCGACCTGCGCGGCGACGTCGCCCTCAGCGCCCAGCGTCTTCAGCGCGCCCGTCACGGTCTGCTCGTCGGCGTCGAAGCTGGCATAGATCGGGTCGACCGACATCAAGGTGGTCAGCACCGGGGAGGCCGGGCCGGCCGCGATCAGGTTGCCGACCGTGACCTCGATCTTGCCGACCCGGCCTGAGACCGGGGCGCGGATCTGGGTATAGCCGAGATTGAGCTCCGCGGCCTGAAGATCGGCCTGGGCGGCGCGCAGATTGGCGTCGGCCTCGCGCGCGGCGTTGACCCGCTGGTCGACGCTGGACTGAGAGATGGCGCCGGCGCTCATGCCGATGAGCTCATGCCCGCGCGCTTCTTCCTTGCGCGCCCAGGCGAGCTGGCTCTGGGCCGAGGCGACGCGGGCGGCGGCGGCATCCACCGCTGCCTGGTAGGGGGCCGGGTCGATCACGACCAGCAGATCGCCCTGCCTTACCAGCGCGCCCTCGCGGAAGTGGATTTCCTGCACCGCGCCGGCGACGCGGGAGCGAAGCTCGACCCGCTCGACGGCCTCCAGCCGGCCGGAGAATTCGCTCCAGGCGACGGCATCCTGGGATTTTACGGTTGCGACCGAGACCGGCACGGCCTGCACGGCGGGCGTCGGGCCTGAGCCGCGGGCGTTATGGGACGACAGTGCGAAAGGCGTCGCGATCGCGGCGCCGATGCCCAGCGCAATGGCCGAGCCGAGGAAACGCTGACGAAGAGTGGTGTTGCTCATGATGCTGTCCGTAGGGTTTGGGCCGTAGGGTTGGATCAAGCTGCCTGAGGGTTGCGAAGCCCGTGGCCCTTGTGCGGGGTCGCGGTCTTGCCAAGGAAATCGGTGAACAGGGTCCGCAGATGCGGCACCCAGACCGGCTCTGGGGAGAGCGGGCGCTGAAGCGCGTCGGGCCAGTCGGTCGGCGCGGCGAGCACATGGTCCTCGACCGTGACGCCGCAGGCGCGCAGCCGCTCGACATAGCGCAGGCTCTCGTCGCGCATCGGGTCGTCCTCGGCGGTGACGATCAGCGCCGGGGGCAGGCCGTGGAGGCGCTTGGCGCCGAGCGGCGAGGCGTAAGGGTGCGCGGCCTTCTCGGCCGAGCCCAGATAGCAGTGCCAGCCGTCGGCCCATTTACAGCCGGCCGCGCCGGCATCCGCCTCGCGGATCGACTTTGTGCCCAGGCACGGGTCCAGCATCGGCGACAGCAGGACCTGTCCTGCCAGCGGCGGCGTCTGCTGGTCGCGCGCCATCAGGGCCAAGCCCGCCGCCAGATTGCCGCCGGCCTCCTCGCCCGCGACATACATCTGGCAGTGCTTGATCGTCGGGCAGGTGCGGTAGACGAACTGCAGCGCCTCGAACGCACCTTCCAGCGCCTGCGGAAACGGGTTGCCGGGGGCGATCGGATAATCGACCGAGCCCACCGTGGCGCCCGCATCGGCCAGCAGGTCGGCTACCGTGCGGCCGGTCTCCACCGAGCCCCCGGTGAAGGCGCCGCCATGCAGATGCAGCACGAACGGCGTCGCCTTGCCTTCGTCAGGCTGGTGATGGATGCGGAAGCGTACCGGACCGAACCGGTCGCTCTCCATCCATTCTTCTGTCCATTCGCGGGTCATAATCGGCGGCATGCAGGTTATTGCGATGCAACTGAGATAAGTGTTCGAGATTGGGCTATAAATGGCGTATATGTGACTTCATTTTTTCCGTCTGTGTATAATCGGAGCGGATTCGTGGATCAGCTGGCGGCGATGCGGGCATTCGTGCGGGTGGTGGAGGCGGGGTCGTTCACCCGCGCCGCGGTCTCGCTCGACACGCCCAAGCCCACGGTGACCAAGCTGATCCAGACCCTGGAACAGCATCTGCGGACCAAGCTGCTCAATCGCACCACCCGCCGCGTCACCGTCACGCCCGACGGCGCGGCCTATTACGAGCGGGCGGTGCAGCTGATCGCCGACATCGACGAGCTGGACGGCAGCATGGCGGCGGCGCAGACCCGGCCCAAGGGCAGGCTGCGCATCGACATGTCCGGCGCGGTGGCGCAGCTGGTCATCCTGCCCGCCCTGCCGAAATTCTTCGAAACCTACCCTGACATCCAGATCGATCTCGGCGTCTCGGACCGGGTGACCGACCTGATCGGCGAGAATGTCGATTGCGTGCTGCGTGCCGGGGAGCTGCTGGATCAGTCCCTGATCGCCCGCAAGCTTTCCGACATGCCGATGATCACCTGCGCCGCGCCGTCCTATCTTGCGCGCATGGGCGAGCCCGGGCACCCGAGCGAGCTCGAGGCCCACCACCAGCTGGTCCATTTCGCCAGCACCCGCACCGGCCGCATCGTCGGCATCGATTTCGCCCGCGGCAACGAGCGGTTCCAGATCGAAGGCCAGTACAAGGTGACGTTGAACGAGGGCACGTCCTACGTCTCGGCCCTGGCGGCGGGGCTTGGCGTCGGGCAATCGCCCAAATTCATGGTCGATCCGTATCTGGCGACCGGGCAGATCAGGCAGATTCTGCCCGACTGGTCGGTCGAGCCGCTGCCGCTGCATGTCGTCTATCCGCCCAACCGGCACCTCAGCAACAAGCTCAGGGTCTTCGTCGACTGGGTCGCCGGGCTGTTCGCCGGCGGGGCGGTTCCGGTCCGCTGACGGCGCATGGGGCTTGCTTTCGGGAGGCTGCGACGCGGCGGCCATTTGCCATTCCGCTCGCGCCACGATAGTAGGACGGGCGCAGTGCCCGACCACAGATGTCCGAGATAGAAACGATGCCAGAGATTTTCGTCACCGACCGCCATGGGACCGAATTCGCGGTCGATGCCACCAACGGCTTCACCCTGATGGAAGTCATTCGCGACGAAGGGAAATTCGAGCTCGCCGCGATCTGCGGCGGCATGATGTCGTGCTCCACCTGCCATGTGTATGTCGACGACGCCTGGAAGGCGCAGATGCCGCAGATCACTCGCGACGAGCGGGAGCTGCTGGAAGAGTCGGCGCACTATCAGCCCGACAACTCGCGGTTGAGCTGCCAGATCGAGATCAAGCCGGAGCTGGCCGGCCTCAAGGTCGTCGTCGCGCCGGAGGCACTGACGTAGGGCTCCAGTTCCGCGAGATA
>CAZNNJ010000135.1:6814-9792 GCA_964574305.1 uncultured Rhodospirillales bacterium
CCCAAGTGTGGCGTCGCGCCGGAAGATTGGGACTCTTGCTTCTTGCGGCTTAGAGAACTCTCGATACCTTCTATCGTCATGGCCGGGCTTGACCCGGCCATCCACGGCGCGCCGATAGTGCAATTGCCCGGGTTTAAGTGCGGGCGGAACCCCGTGGATGCCCGGGTCAAGCCCGGGCATGACGAAAAATAGCTGAAAAGACTTATCGTTCAGCGGCCATCATCTCGGCCAGCGCCGCATCCGCCCGGGCGCGGACGGCGTCGAAGGTGGTCTGGCGTAAGAGCTTGCCGTCGCGATAGACCGCGACCAGCCGGTTGTCGTGCGCCGCCTCCGTCGCCGGCACGGTGCGCCAGCCTTGTGCGTCGCGGATCAGCGCCTGGCGGCCTTTCTTCGACACTTTCCCGTGGTCGGTCACCGGGTCCTTGTAGACGTCCCGCCAGAAGCCGTTGATCTTGATCGCCGAAACCTTCATCGCCCATTTCAGCGTATCGCGGTCGAGCTTCTGCAGCAGGCCGCCGCCCATGCCGAAGGCGACGTTGTCGGCCGAGAATTTCGCCCCGGTCAGCGCCTTCAACACGACATCGATCTGCTCCAGATCCATGCCGTCGCCCTGGATGATGCGGACGCTGGGATTGAGCACGTCATAGCCGGCCTTGTTCCTGGTGGTGCCGAACGTCCCGGCCAGCCGGCGCGCCACCTCGACCACGACATCCGCCGGGTTGCCGCTGTCCGGCCGCACCACCAGCGTGGCGCCGGACTGCAGCACCTGATCCTTGAGCGCCTTGCCCCACAGCTGGCTGACCGCGTTGAAGACGTCATAGCTGTCGGAGACGACGGCCACGAGCTTTCCCGGCTTGCCGAACCGGGCGATCATGTTGGCATAGGCCTCCGCCTCCCGCTCGCGGCCCCAGCTGATGATCGTCGAATGCTCGGCGGCGGGGATCGACAAGCCGGCCATCGCCGCGCCGTAATAGCGCCGCGCGCCGACGATGGCCGAAACCGTGTCGGTACCCTGGAAATTCACCAGATGCGCCATGCCGCCCAGCATCGCGCTTTCAAGGCTTGAGACACCGCGCGCGCCGAAATCGTGCAGCTTGAACGGGATCTGCCCGTCCGGATCGTCCGAGGTGCGGTCGAGATGGCGGCGGATGATGCGTTTGGCCTCGAAGGACAATGTGGCGACCGAGGTCGGATACCAGATCGCGCGCAGCAGCGCCGTCTCGATATAGGAGGCGACCCAGGCCAGCTCCCGGTCGGTGCTGCGGACCTGGACCAGCACGTTATGGGTCGGAATGACCTCGCCTTCCTCCGCCGCGACGATCTCGACCGGCAAAAGGCCGCCATGCTCGTTGACGATCCTCAGCCACCCGGCCTGGTTGAAGGGCAGGCCGTGCGCGGTCAGCAGCGCCTCGGCCTCGCTCACATCGTCATAGGTTATGGGCGTCAGCAGATATTGCTTGATGAAGGCCTGCAGCCCGAAGAACACGGTATGGGGAAAGCGCCCGCCGCGGCTTTCGACATAGGCGGAAATCTCCTCCGTTCCCGGCGGATATTGCAGGAAATGGCTCGCCTTATAGCTGTCGGTATTGAGGATCAGGTTATCCAGGAATCCATGCATGACCGGCCTTCCGTGCTCTGGAAGGATTTCATACCGGTTTGCGGGTCTGGAAGCGACAGGCGGCGGTTGGTGGAGCTAGGCGGGATCGAACCGCCGACCTCATCATTGCGAACGATGCGCTCTCCCAGCTGAGCTATAGCCCCGAACCGACATCGCCTGAGGGGCCGGAATATGGTCAGGTGGCCCGGCGGTGTCAAGTCGAGCCGGGGCGCTATCTTTCTCGGCCGCTTCTTGCGTCAGCCGGTTGGGACCGATAGCCTTCGCGCGGATCAAAGACCGGGGCTGCAATGTATATTATCGGGCTTCTCGCGCAGTTGATCGATGCCATCCTGGGGATCGTCGTCGTCATCGTGTTCGTCCAGGTGATCGCGAGCTGGCTGGTCGCGTTCGGCGTGATCAATATGCGCAATCATTTCGTCTACACGGTCGTCGACATACTGGACCGGTCGACCCGGCCGCTCCTGCGGCCCATCCGCCAGATCGTACCGCCGATGGGCGGACTGGACCTGTCGCCGCTGATTCTGCTGCTGCTGATCGAATATGTCCTGCGCCCCCTGCTGTTCCATTATGTGACCCTGCCGGTCCTCAGCCGGTACGGCTGACGGCATTCGCCCAACCCGGCAGGCCGTTAGGGGCCGCGATATGAGCATTTCGGAACAGGACGGCACGACCGGGTTCGCCGCGGACCCAGTTGCGGCGCACTCCCAAGCCACCCCCGGCATCTGGCCGGTGCGCTCGCCGCTGGCCTATCTGCTGATCCTCATCTTCGGGCTTGCGCTCTACCTGCCCGGTTTCCACACCATCCCGGCGGTCGACCGGGACGAGGCGCGTTTCGCCCAAGCGACGCGGCAGATGCTGGAGAGCGGGGACTATGTCGATATCCGCCTGCAGGATGAGGCGCGGCTCAAGAAGCCGATCGGCATCTATTGGCTGCAGGCCGCGGCGACCAGGCTCACGGGCGGCGAGGATGTCAGGAACCCGATCTGGACCTACCGGCTGCCATCGCTCGCGGGCGCGCTGGGGGCGATCCTGGTCACACTCTGGATCGGCCGCCGCTGGCTGGGGGCGGAGGCCGGGTTCGCCGGGGCTGCGCTGCTGGCCACCACCCTGCTGCTCGGCATGGAGGCGCGGCAGGCCAAGACCGATGCCTTTCTGCTGCTGACCATCGTTGTGGCGATGGCCGGCCTGGCCGAGGCCTGGATGCCGCGGCCAGGGGCCGTGCCGTCCGGGCGCTGGCGCTGGGTGCCGTTCTGGATCGCCATCGGTGTCCGCATCCTGATACAGGGGCCGATCGTGCGGATGGTTGCGGTGTTGGCCGCCGTTGGTTCTGCAGTCCCGGGAACCAAACTTGCATTGGTCC
>CAZNNJ010000135.1:9802-10248 GCA_964574305.1 uncultured Rhodospirillales bacterium
TCGGCTCAGGCCCCGGCCCGGTATCCTGGTCGCACTCGCAATCGCGCTGCCGTGGCTGATCGCCATCACCATCTCCACCCATGGCGCCTTTCTAACCCAGTCGCTGGGCGGCGACATGGCGGCCAAGCTGGCGGGGGCCAAGGAATCGCACGGCGCGCCGCCGGGGGCGTATCTCGCCATGTTCCCGGTCACCTTCTGGCCGGGCTCGCTGTTCGCGCTGCTGGCGCTGCCCTGGGTCTGGCACTATCGGCGCGACCGCGCCGTCACCTTCTGCCTCGCCTGGATCATACCGTCCTGGCTGGTGTTCGAGGCGGTGCCGACCAAGCTGCCGCATTATGTGCTGCCGCTGGCGCCGGCGATCGCGCTGCTCGCCGGCGCGGCGCTCTCCGACCGGCTGAGCGCGCCGCCGGACCGCTGGCGCCCGTGGGTCACACGCGCGGCGGTCA
>CAZNNJ010000136.1:0-10180 GCA_964574305.1 uncultured Rhodospirillales bacterium
CGGCCATCGAAGGGTCGGTTGGGAACTCTATCTCCCCCTATGACGAGATCCGGTTGGTCGAGCCCGATACTGAGCGTGACGTCGAGCCGGGTCAGATCGGCGAACTCATCGTGCGTGGGCCCTCGGTCACGCGAGGATATTATAACTCGCCCGAGCGCAACGCCGAGGCCTTTACCAGTGATTACTATTATCGCAGCGGCGACCTGCTGAGTTGGCGCATTATTGACGGCAAGCGCTACCTCGCTTTCGAGGGCCGCGTGAAAGACGTCATCGATCGCGGGGGCGAGAAGATCAACGCCTCGGAGGTCGAGCGGCTGCTGAACGAGCACCCCAAAATCACCGCGACGATGTGCGTGGGCATGCCCGACCCGGCTTTCGGCGAAAGGATGTGTGCCTTCGTCGTGCTCGCCCAGGGCGAGACCAGCATCGATGTTGCCGAGGTTGCCCACTACCTCGAGAACCTGGGCGTGGCCAAGTTCAAGTTTCCCGAGCGGGTCGAAATCGTCGAAGGATTTCCCGTCGCGGTTTCCGGTAAGCCGTCAAAGCCCATGTTGCGCGAAATGATCGCGGAGAAGCTGGCGCGGGAGAAGGCACAGCAGTCGCAGATGGCATGAGAATTTGAGCTGACGCTGTGACGGCGCACTCGGGCGCAACTGCTTCAACGAAGATGCTGCTAACAAGAATTCTTGAAGAGGTAATGTGATATGAAGGCTGCTCAGATTGACCGTTTTGGAGGCCCGGAAGTCTTCAATATCATTGATCTTCCGACCCCCGAGATCGGCCCACGTCAGATTCTGGTTCGCGTAGCCGCTTGCGGTCTGAACTTCTCCGAGATCAAGCTGAGGCAGAACAAGTTCTTTCCCATAGATTTGCCGATAGTGTTGGGGTCCGAGGTCGTCGGTACCGTGGCGGCCGTCGGCAACGAAGTCACTGAATTTACTGCTGGCGATCGTGTGGCCGCGCCGATGTTCGCAGATGGGGCGAAATCAGGCGGTTATGCCGAACTCGCGGTAGGCCACGCCGACACCGCGGTTCGTCTGCCGGACCAACTGAGCTTCGATGATGCTGTGGCAGCGATGGCGCACGGTTTGACCGCTCTCTATATGACCAAGACGATCCAGCCTGCCGGCAAGCGGGTCTTCATCAGCTCCGCGGCGGGCGGAGTAGGGTCGTGGCTGGTACAGCTCTGCCGCCTTGCCGGAGCCAAAACTATCGTCGGTGCCGTCGGCAGCAGCGCAAAACTTCAAACAGTCCTCGATCTCGGTGCTGACGCGGCAGTCAATTACCGGTCGGATAACTGGGTCGAAGCGGTCCAGGAACATTTCGGCGGTTATGGACCCGATATCGTCTACGAGGGGGCCGGTGGTGAGCTTATCCCGCGATCTTTCGAAATACTCGCCGACTTCGGAACCTTCGTCCTCTACAGTTCCAGAACGATCGACGATCTCGCTGTTGGTTCTGCTGAGGCGATGCGTTTGAACTTCAAGAATCAGTCCATTGTCGGTTTCTCGCTCGTCGGCTTTTCGTCACCGGAGCATGTGCGAAACGGTCTGTCCGAATTGTATGGACTTATTGCGCAAGGCCGTGCGCGTTCCATCATCGGGGGGCGTTATCCACTCAACCAAGTCGCAGATGCGCATCGCGCATTGGAGTCCCGCGACACCATCGGAAAAATCGTGTTGGCGATTAGCAACGGCTGATCGGCGTAGCTCTTCTAGCTGCTTTGGAAAGATCCGCGTCGAACTACACAATCGGCTGGCGAAGCCATGGTCTCGGTATCGATCCATCCCGCCCGCAAGAAGCTCCACTTGAATGAGTCCACGAGAAAATTCTACGCGGGAGGCTGAATTATGGGTGATATTACTGTAATTACCGGCGGCGCAGGCGGCATCGGCGCTGCGTGTGCTGAGCTGTTGCACGCTCGTGGATCGACTGTCGTGATCGTAGATCGAGACATCGAACTCGCAAACCAAATCGCCGCACGCATCGGTAAGGACGCTCATGCATACCAACTCGACGTGACGGATGAGGACAAGTTCAAGGAAGTTGCGGATAAAATTGAGGCGGAAGTCGGTCCAGTCACCAAACTGATCACTAGCGCAGCTGTACTTCAACCTGAGCTGGCCGCGCCGGAAGCGCTGTCATTTGAATTATGGGACCGAATCATGGCGGTCGACGTCCGAGGCGTCTACGCGGCGTGCCGGACGTTCGGCAGCCGGATGGCCTTCCGCGGCAAAGGCTCCATCGTGAACATCGCCTCCATCGCCGGCGTAAGCTCAACTCCTCTACATGCGTATTCCCCGGCGAAGGCTGCGGTCATCAATCTAACCCAGTGCATGGCGGGCGAGTACGGACGTTCAGGCGTCCGGGTAAATGCGGTTTCGCCCGGTCATGTCTTAACCGATTCGCTTAAAGATGCGATCTCGAAAGGCTTGCGGGATGGTTCGCGTATTCGGGCGAATACCGCAACCGGGCGGCTTGCCCAGCCGGAAGAAGTAGCCTGCGTAATCGCATTTCTACTGTCGGACGAAGCCATTGCGGTGACCGGTATCAACCTTCTCGTCGATAACGGATCGATGGTCGCGTCAACATGGCATCAATTCGGCGGCTGCAGACCAAGGCGGAAAACTCTATCGGCGATTAACAATGGTTGAGCGGCGCGGTTCGGGGTGGGAACCTTGAAAGAAGATCACGTGATAGCGGCCGTGCCCATAGTTTCCTGGAGGCACACCGATGCACTTGGATGATCTAAACGAGGTAGAATGGCTCCTCATTCGCGAGGTGATTCCGAACGGGTCGTCGACCGGGAGCACAAAACTGAGTGCGCTGAGGGCGACGGTGAACGGGATCCTTTGGCGCATGCGCACAGGACAGCCCTGGAGCCGAGTGCCACGTGAATATGGTGATCACACGTGCATCTGTCGCCGATTCTCCGAGTGGCGGCAGACGGGGGTGACGATGGCATTGTCGCGGGTGAGAGACACCGATCTTTCGCCCAGTTCTCGTTGAACCCGCGATGTCCATCAACGGATCTCGCCAGCGCCTCTTTAACACAGACTCCCCGGCGCTCCTCACGGCAGCAAACCAGCGGAGACAGCTTATCATCGAGGTTGCCCAGCGATTGTTCATGCAGAACGGTTATTCGGCAACATCGATGTCTGCGATTGCCGCCGATTTAGGAGGTTCCAAGGCAACGTTATATAGCTATTTCGGCTGCAAGAACGATCTGTTCAGAGCTTGTGTAGAGGAGGCTTGCCGTAGCCTTTGCGAGTTCCAGGCATATCGGAACACTGACGAGCGCAATATTGCCGATGTTCTGACAAATTTCGGAGAGCACTTTCTTGGATTGGTTTGCTCGACGAGATGGAGCAGTCTGCTCAGAAGCTGTTGTGAATCTCAATGTGACCAGCAAACGCGACAGATTTTCTATCAGGCAGGAATAGAATCCGTGGTGCGGTGGCTCGAAGATATTATCGCGCAGGCTCGCGAGAGAGACCAGATTGCCGCGCGCGATTGTCGCCAGGTCGCGGAGGATTTCATAAGCCTGCTGTGCGGACGTTTATTTTGGCGTCGGGCGCTGGGACCGCCATCTACACCAGCGCCGGGCGAAATTAAGGCAGAGGCTATACGCGCAGCGCGGGCGGTTATTCGCTTATATCCTTAAAGCTAGCGGGGCTCCTGGACATCACTGCCCGAAGGCGTAGCGACGGATAGTCGCATCCGGTGTTACACGGCCCACAGTAAACAAAAGAGATTTTGGTTTCTTTTATGGAAATTTCTAAATTCTATGTCTCCAGTGTGGAACTGGAGCAGACAGGTATTAACGTGCGGAATTAACTATATTTCCGTAAAGGGGAGGCGAGACTATGGGTTTACTTGAAGATCATCCTTGGGTAAAGGAGCATATTGATCTGTACAAGAGTGATCCCGAGAGGGCGCATTTTCACCCGATCCCCGGCGCGGGCGAAATGCCGACTCTGCTTCTGACGACACGGGGGAGGAGGACAGGTAATCCGCGGGATGTACCGCTGATCTATGGTAATCACGCCGGAAGTTTCGTGGTGATCGCTTCTCTCGCTGGCGCTCCGATTAACCCAAGCTGGTTCAAGAATCTCGAGGTGACCCCGGAAGCGGAGGTTCAGGTGGGACGCGAGCACTTCAACGTGCGTGCGCGTATGGCTGAGGGAGCCGAGCGTGCTGCGGCTTGGGAAATGGTGGTGAAAATCTATCCGACTTACGTCGAATATGAACGGATGACCAAGGGCATTCGGGAGATCCCGGTGATCATTCTGGAGCCCAGTTTACGCTGATGCCGGATATCCGGTTCAAATCCTGCCCCCGCAACCACTTTTACCGAACTCGCGAACGGCTCACCAACAAGGTCGGCGTTATCGGCCGCCAGGCTCACCATTTGCGCGATCGCGCCCGTGAGCTCGACCTCATATCCCTTGTCCCTGGGATAGACGGCCACTCGGTCGACCAACCCCCGTACAATCTCCAGCGCCTGCGCCCCGTGTTCCGGATCGGCCAGCGCCCCGGTCAGTGCCGCTACCTTGCGCCGGTACAGTTCCGCGAGGTTGGGATGTAGCAGCGGCGCCGGCGCCGGCGCCGAAGCGATCGTCCGCGTCAGCTCCGCCCGGCGGGCCTCCAGCGTGTCCATGCGCGCACGAAGCGTGTCCCCCTTGAAGCCCTGAGCCAGCGCGTCGACGAGATCGTTAAGCGACCGATCGACCTCGGCAAGTTCCCGCTCATGCTGCGACAAGTTTCGCGCGCGATCACGCTGCAGATTGTTCATCTCGGTCGTGAAAGCCCGGGTGAACTCGGCGACCAGTTCGGGCGACATCAGATGATCGCGCAGCCCTTCGACAATTATGCCTTCCAATACCCCACGCCGGATCGAGCGCTTATTGGCGCAGTTGCCTTGGCGGCGCGCGACGCTGCAAGCCAGATAGTCGCGGCCGACGGCAGCGAGAGAGCCCCCACAGGCGCCACAGACAGCCAGGCCGGTCAGCAGATGCCGGGGACGACGCTGGAGCCAGAACTCGCTTTCACGCGATTTCGTGACCGCCGGGGACTCTCGTATCGCCAGCATACGGCTCTGAGCGTTGGCCCAGACGTCCTCGTCGATAATCCGGAGCTCAGGCGCTTCAGTGGTGATCCATGCTTCCGGCGGATTCAGGCGGGAGATCCGCTTTCCGGTCTGCGGGTCCTTCAGGTAGCGCAGACGGTTCCAGATGATGCGCCCTATGTAGAGCTCATTATGGAGCAGGCCAGTGCCGCGCAGCGCATGGCCGCGAATGGTGGTGTCATTCCACGGCCGTCCGCCAGGGCCAGGGATGTTATCCTGATTGAGACGCTGAGCGATGTTCCGGGGTGAGAGGCCCTCATTATATTCGCGGAAGACGCGCCTCACGATCGCAGCTTCATCCTCGTTGATCGTGCGTCCGCCACGGACCGGCTCCCCGCGGGCGTCGTACTCCTTCACAATGTCGTAGCCGTAGCTCAGGCCGCCTCCAGACTTGCCGTCGCGTACCCTGCCTTCCAGGCCGCGGCGCGTCTTCTGGGCGAGGTCTTTCAGGAACAGGGAGTTCATCGTCCCCTTGAACCCGACCTGCAGTTCGGAGATCTCACCTTCCGCCAGCGTGATCAGCTTAACGTCACTGAAGCTGAGGCGCTTGTAGAGCGCGGCGGTGTCTTCCTGGTCACGTGACAGGCGATCGAGGGCCTCGGCCACGACGATATCGAAAATGCCGGCGCGGGCGTCTTCGAGAAGCTGTCGGTAGGCCGGACGGTGCCGGCTGGCACCGGATATTGCGTGATCGGTATACGCGCTGATGAACGTCCAGCCTTCGCGCTCGACGCGCGCGCGACACATCCGAATCTGATCCTCGATTGAAGCATCGCGCTGCTGGTCGGAACTATAACGCGCGTAGATCACGACGCGCGTCTTATCCGACAGAACCTGAGCTCCCGGCATATTATCCCTCTTGTGCAACAAGGCCGACCCGCTTGAGTTCGGCGGCGATTTCGATCGAGAGGAAGTGGGCCCTCTGTTGGCCACTAATGCGTTCGCCGGTTTTCGGTCGGCGTGCCTCACGTTCGGCTGCGGCTAGGATGACGCGCTTCACGGCTTCGGCTACGGGACCGATCTCGTTGAGCTTCCGAAGTCGATCGGCCACGTCCGGCGGTATAATATTCTCTCCGTGGGCATATCGCGCCATCATTTTCGGGTCACGACCTACCACGCGGGCAATCGGGCGCTGCCAGAACTCGCCATGCACTGATTTGCAAAGCCGTTCGAACTCCGCCGGCTGCATCCGATCGGATCGTATCCATTTCGGGCGGGTAAGACTCATGCCGCCCTCCGCGCATTCAGTTGATCTTCCCCCGCGACGGCCGGAACCAGCTCCCCACGAAGGCGCCTGATGAGGTCTGCATGCTTCCGGCTTGCGGCAAGCGATTGCCCGAGCAGGTAGTGGTCCTTCGTGGTCTGACTGTCTTCATGGCCGAGGAAAGCGCGCGCTGCCTCCATCATCTCCGGTTCGGCAATGACGGCGCTCGTGGCTCCGATATGCCGATAGCAGTGCGGATGAAGAACGGTGCCAAACACCTTGCGGGTAAAGTTCGTCATACCGACCCAGAAGCTGTGGTCGGTCATCGGCGTATGCCGAACGGTGATCCAGAGCCGATCCGATTCCTTGCCCGCTAGAAGCACGGGCCGAACCGCATCGAGGTAGAACTGGATGTGCCGGTGCAGGATCGTCGGGATGGGCATGACGATCTCCTTGTGGGTCTTCGTTTCTTCCGCGGGGATGACGAATGACCAGTCGCTGCCCTGGCGGCGCAGATGGGTGTCGATCGAGAGGCCGGCAAAGTTATGCCGGCGCAACGGGACCAGCGTGATCATCGCCACCATCAGCCAGTTCCGATACGTGACGGCCTGGCCGATGTCGGTCCCGTCACGACTTGCTCCAGTCAAGGCGGCAAATGCCTTGCCGAGCACGTCCCCGGAGAGAAGCGGCGGTGCTTCCGTCACTCGCGCCTCGTCGGCGAGAACGGCAAGCCGGTTCATGCGACGCCGGAGCCAGTCCCAATCATTCTCGGGCGAGAAGGCCTTCATGACGCAGCGCAGCTCCGAGATCCGATTGCAGCGGGTCTGAAGTGCCAGCCCTTGAGCCTCGAGCTCCGTCAGGTAGCCAGTGACGTTCTCGGGCGTGACGCGCAGGGCAGGCGCGACCGTCATATCGAAGCCGGACCGCATCAGATAGCCCAGCCACCGGCCATAGCCCTCCCGGTTCGTCTGACGGGTCGTCGGGCGCCAGGTGGCGCCGGCGCCCTCGACGTCGTCCTCGGGGTCCGACGGCGTCAGGATCGCATTCCACAATTGCTGGTCAGCTTCCGGCCAGTCCGCAACATGCAGGCAGCTGCGGTTGGGATCATAGGTGCGGGGCATCGTCAGACCGCCTTCCGGCTGGCCGGGCGGGCAGGGGCCAGCGGCGCGGTGCGAATCCGCGCCCGCTGGATCGTGGCCTGCGCCCGGGCGATGAGGGTGCGTTCAGCCGCGGACGTATAGTGCTCGCGCACGACCCGGTCGCTGCGATCGCCAAGCATCGCGCGGGCCATCTCGAAGCCGCCGCCTTCATTGTCCTTCACCTGCGCCGTCGCCACCAATCCACGCATCAAGTGCGTGTTAAACGGGACGTTGAGACGGCGTTCGACCTCTTCCGAGATCTGGTTGCCGAGCGCCGACGATTGCTTGTGCTTGTTCCGCCCGGGAAACAGCCATCCGTTCTTCTGGTCGTAAAACTTCATCGCCTTGGTAACGAACTTCACGGAGTCTGCCGGCAGCTCATAGTTCAGGTTGCTCCGGTTCTTGGTCTCGCTATGTCCGAAGCGCATGATCCAGCACGTCTCGCCCTTAACGATTACTGCCTGAATGTTCGTGCCGAGGTTCAAAGCCACTAAATTGCTGAGCCGCAGCGGTGCATGGAGCTCGATCTCGATTGCGATCGCGACTTGAGCGAGGCGCACGGCATCGCGCTTCGTCGTGCGCGGGCGACCGGCTTCCTCCAGCAGACGAGAGGGAAGATGGAGGAGGGCAGCCATGAGCCGCTCGTCTTCGAAGCGTTCGAGACGTTCGCGGCTCTTGGACTTCCGGCCGTTCGTTTGCGCCTTATAGTTGGCGCAGATCCGCGCCATCTGCTGGAGCTGCTTCGCGTCGCTCACCTTGCAGAAGTGGCGGGCGACTGCTTTCAGCGTCATTCCGACGCCGTAGATCGCGTCGCTGGGCTCACCGCCGCGGCGCTCACGCAGGAAACGCAAGATCGCTTTGAAGGCGTCGATATCGACAAGGACGTTGAGGCCGGTGATGGTCTCGATCGCCCGACCGGACATGACGAGGGCGGTTGCCGCCTTAAAGAGATGGTGCCGGTGCGCCAGCACGGACGCCGGCCGGAGAGGGCGAATAGGTCCATCTTCCGCCTCAGGGTCGACTACGGTGAGACGCCGCTCCCACAGATCGACTTCGGCCCGAAACGATTCCGGGAAGTCAGAAGGGGCAATCGTCCAGCCCCTCCGCTTGGTCGGCGGCAGCGTAAGCGTATGTTGCGGCCATTCGGGGAGCAGGCCACTTAAGCGGTTCCAGGCGCTGACGACGGTGCGCAGATACCGTTCAGGCTTGTCGACATCGCCGGCGGCGCTGAGTGCCGCGAGAAAGTCTGCGACGGTGTCGTCGGTCACATCGTCAGGCGAGATGTCGGCGGCCGAGCAATAGGCCATCAGCTTTGACACCTTCCAAAGCGACGGCTGCTCGGGAATGCGATCCCGCAACGTCGCCCACTCCGGGGTCAACGGCTTGAGAGCCGAGCGTCCGGCCTGCTCGCAGGTCGTCTTCACGAGATAGCGGATCTCGGTCTTGCAGTTGGCGATGGACTTCTCGCTGAGCCCCATGGGGTTGCTCTTGAACCGGGTAAACTGCTGACGCAGGAACGGCGCATGCGCCGGGATCTCTTCAGCTGGCTTGTTCATTAGCCGGACAAAGCTCGAGACAGCAGCCCGGACACGCTGGATGCGCACAGGCGTCTCGTCCGGCATGGCCTCCAGCCGCGTCAGAGCCATGGCCAGGGACGGCAGATTGGGGTCGTAGTAGCTAACAGAATCAGAGGCTATGCGCGTCATTCTTGCGATTCTCCTAAAATGAGACTATGTCAAAGCTCGACAGAGCGCAACAGATCAGTAGTCTTGGGAAGACGTATCAGAGTTATAGGGGCAATATTACTTGGTATCGTTTTCCAGATGATTACGTGAAGACTGACAGGGAATGCCAATACGTTCACGCGAGCGTCCCGCCGGCGATCAGACATTCGAGATCACTAAGGCGGATACGCAGGCGTCCCATACCCTTGGGGGAGGGGAGGCGAGTGGCGGGAAGGATCGATGCCGCGATCCAGCGCTTGATCGTCCGGTCGCTGACGCCGACACGGGTGGCAGCGGCAAGGGGAGACAGCCAGACTGCCGCCCGCTCAATCTTCGCGTACGCCGCCGAGCGGGTGTTGCTGGTGTTAGCCATGTTAGGGTTACTCCTGATCGATGGGTTGAGACGCCATACCCATGCGGGAAATCTCAGCCGCGGCCTGGCGGGCGAGTACTCGAGCGAGGGCAATGAGCGCTGCGGCGGCAAGGACCGCTGCGAAATTGAGAAGTTTCATGTTGATCTCCTGTGAAGGCGATATCAGAGTTTATATTATGTTTGTCCGGGTGTTACGAAGGGCAAGAACGGCAATCGCGAAGGAGAGCAAGTGAAATACCGATTATTGGGAAACAGCGGGCTTCGGGTGAGTGAAATATCGCTCGGGACCATGACGTTTGGTGAAGACTGGGGCTGGGGGTCCGCTAAAGAGGAAGCACGCAAGATTTACGACGCATACCGCGCCGAGGGCGGCAATTTCTTCGATACGGCGAACGTATACACCAACGGCGCGAGCGAGCGCATGCTTGGCGAATTCATCCAGGGGCATCGGGGTGAAGTTGTACCCGCAACAAAGTACACCAATGCCGCACAAGGCACGGACCCGAACGCGGGCGGAAATCAACGCAAGAACATGATGCAGGCCGTGGAGGCTTCGCTCAAGCGTTTGGCCACCGACTACATTGACCTCTACTGGCTGCACATCTGGGATCA
>CAZNNJ010000137.1:0-9168 GCA_964574305.1 uncultured Rhodospirillales bacterium
CAGAGAAATATGGCGCGTTCCTGCCGAAAGATCCGGCCGGAAAGACGGCAACACTGAACTGGCTGTTCTGGCAGATGGGGAGCACCCCCTTTCTGGGCGGCGGGTTCGGCCACTTCTACGCCTACGCGCCCGAAAAATATGAATACCCGATCAACCGCTACACAATGGAGGTGAAGCGCCAACTCGACGTTCTCGACAGGCATCTGGCCGAGAACGAATTCATGTTGGGCAGCGTGTACAGCATCGCCGATATCGCGATCTGGCCATGGTACGGAGCCGTCACCCTTGGTCGCGGATATGACGCTGCGGAATTTCTCGACGTCGAAAGCTACACCCACCTTCTGCGGTGGGCCAAGCAGGTCGACGGCCGCCCAGCCGTCCAGCGCGGCCTCATGGTCAACCGGTTGAGTGGGCCACAGGAAGGGCAATTGCACGAGCGCCATGATCGGAGCGATTTCGAAAACCGGACCCAGGATAGGCTGACAGCGGGACCAAGTTCATGAACGTCAATCCGGAATTGTCCGCATCGCTCGACGAAATCATGGACGAGCGGCTGCTTTGCAGGAGCCCCGTTAAGGTTCGGCGTCGTGTGCGATGGGGAGAATGCGATCCGGCGCAGGTCGTTTATACACCGCGGTTCGCCGACTACCTCGCCGCAGCCTATTCTTGGTTTGCCCGCCTTGTGCTGTGAGGATCTGATTGCATCAGGCGGGACACGTTTGCAGACACCGATGAAGGCGCTTTCGCTGGAATTTCATCACGTGCTGCGCCCGGACGAACTGTTCGACATGGGCGTCTATGTGACGTCTGTGCGCAATCGGACATTCGACATGCTCGTCGTCGCGCAGTCGGCATCCCAAGAAGCGCGCTTCACTGGCCGGTTATCTCCTATTGTCGTCAGCGGCGATTTCCGGAGCGTCGATTTGCCCAAACGCGTCGCCTCCAGCCTGTTGGCGTACCAAGAGCGGTTCCGGCTCCTTGCCAGTCGTAAAGATTGAGCAAGGCCGAGCATTCTTCCTAAGCGTGTCACAAGACCGCGATGGCTTAATTTAGGAAAGTAAAGACATGTCTGATGAAATGCGGGGCAAGGTGGCATTAGTATCAGGCGCGAGTAGCGGCATTGGCCGAGCGACAGCAGAACTCTTTGCGGCGCGCGGGGCTTCAGTTGTCCTTGCAGCGCGTCGCGAAGATGAGCTATCGAGCATTGTTGAAGGTATCGTGGCTTCTGGTGGATCCGCGCGCTTCATTCGAGGGGATGTGTCCTCCGCTGCCGATGTCGAAGCAATGGTCACGGCGACTGTCGATGCGTTTGGACGAATTGACATTTGTGCGAACGCGGCCGGTATCGGCGGCGAATTGGCACCTATAGTCGATCTCACCGAAGAAGGGTGGAGCAAGACAGTCGATATCAATCTCAAAGGCGCATTCTTCTGCATTAAATATGCGGCCCGTGCGATGCTGGCAGCTGGGCACGGCGGCGCAGTAGTCAATGTCGGATCGGTAGCCTCGTTTCTGGGATTCGCAGCCGGATCGGCATATAGCTCCGCCAAGCACGGCTTGATCGGCCTTACCAGCTGCGCATCAGCTGAGTTGGCGCCGCACGGCATTCGCGTGAACCTGGTCTGCCCAGGAGTTGTTGACACGCCAATGCACGACCAGGCCCGCCAAATGCTGGGCGACGATCTTGCCACCCCAGAGACACACCTGAGGCGTATTGGACGCCCCCAGGAGATCGCGCGATCAATCGCCTATCTCTGTTCTGATGACTCCAGTTTCATCACCGGAACGACCTTGACGATAGATGGGGGTGGAACTTCCACACTCTGACGCCCGACGCAATTCGCCGGGTCAGGGTGGAGCGAACCTGGCGGAGCCTACCGCGGATTATTGTCCCGCTATGACGATGGCGGCAGTATCCTTGTAGTAATGCACCAGATGAGACAGCCCGCGGCTCGTGAACGTGAATAGCGAAACGACCGACATCTCGACGGGCTTCCCGCTGGCACTTAGGACGCCTCGAAGAACACCTTCGGTCAGTATCCTCCCGTCATCGACCTGATGCCACTTCGCATCGTTGTAGACCACCACGAATTCCCGCCAGTGTTTGGAGACTGCGGCAAAGAGCTCTTCGAAACCCGCGTGTCCGCGCCACGTCCCGCCGTGCGGCAATGAAGCGGGAACCTCTACGACGACATCGGGATCCAGCTCGTTCAGCATCAGCCTGATGTCTTTTTGGTCCGGCTCTGCGCGGCAGAACTCGTTCTCGGCGTCATAGAAGCGCTGGATGCTCGCTATGGGGTCGAAGTCTTTCACGTCCTGCCTGCTTTTGCCGTTTCATCCCAGAAGTTTACTATTCATCTCTTGTGTCGAATAGTCAACCGAGCCCGCCAACGCGGACATCATTGTTGGCGTTGCAGCGTCCTAAAGCTGCGGTTCAGTAGCGCTGACGCAACCATTCCCATCGAAGCCAAGGCGGCCAGAAGCCAGAAAAGTGGCCACAATCCCATGCCAGTGCCGACGAGAAGTCCGCCGCCGGACGCGCCGAGTAATTGGCCCAGCCGCACGCTTCCCATGCCCCATCCGACGCCTTTCGCCCGCGTGGCGGCTGGATAGATCTGAGTTGCTATGCCGTTGATCGCGACCTGCAACGAAAAGAGGAGCAGGCCGGCGATTGCCATGAGCACCATGAGGTACGGCCGCGAAGCATGCATTGTCGCCAGGGCGCCTAACACCGGCACCGCAAGAAGGAATAGGACGACGACTGGCGGTACGCCGAATCGATCGACGGGCCATCCGATGAGCATACCGCCGAGTGCTCCGAAGCTTCCAAAAAGCCCAAGCGCGAGCGCTATGTCGGACGTGCGGTACCCATCGGCCGCGTAGAGCGTGGGCGCCCAGCTTTGGATGAAGTAGTTTGCGAGTCCAACGATGAGGAACAACAGCCAGAGAAGCAGCGTCAGATGGGCGAATGCCCCGTGGAAAAGCTCGCGGACGCGCGTCTGCTCCCGCATTGCGCCGGCGCTATCGGTTTGCTTGCCGGCCAACCGGCGCAAATGTGCGGCGCTTTCTGGCAGCGCGAATATCGCGGCGATGCCGAAGACGATTGGCGCAGCCCCGGCAATTACGAAGAGGCTTCGCCAACCCGCCGAGGGCAGCAGCCAGGATGCCGCAAATCCCGATAACGCCGCGCCCGCCGTGGCGCCCGTGCTTACGACAGCTATGACGCGGGCGCGCCAGAGGGAAGGCGTCAATTCCGCGCTGATCACGATGCCCAGCGGCAACGCCCCGCCGATCCCCAGTCCCGTTACGAGCCGCGAAGCGGCAAGCTGCGGGACTGTGCTGACATGCATCGCCAATAGGCTGCTAAACCCGAAGAAGAGCAGCGAGCATATAAACGTTTTCTTGCGTCCGAACCGGTCGGCCACGCCACCCAGGACGGGCGCCCCTATCATGATGCCGAGGACGCTTGCGCTAAAAATGGGACCGAACGCATGTGTGTCCGACAATCGCCATTCATGCGCGATAGCGGGCATCGTCAGCGGCATCACGGCGAGATTGAAGCCGTCCGTGACCATCGCGGCGAAGCAGAGAAGGAGCGCCACCAATCTCGCAGCCGGCGACAGCGTGGTACGATCCGGTCGTAAAGATGACTGGCGATCCATTTGAGCCTGTATTTCAAGGTTTTGACGTCGCGACGGGCTCGCAAAGGCACTCAAGTCGGCCGACGGAAAAGTCCACGATCGTTCGCGCAAAAACCGAGTTTTCTGCTAAACCATCCGGTGTCGTTCCGATCCTATGCACTTTGCGTATATAACCAGACTGACTGATAACAGACGTTTGTGTCAAATGTCTTTTAGGGCGATCGGGTTGGGTGAGCAACTCTAGATTTTCGGCCTAGGCCTTCATCAGCATCGCGCGACTTAGGTCCCTCGGGGATGCTGCACCGAGGAGCGCCATCGTCCGTTCATATTCTTCGCGTAGAATTGCGATAGCCTGAGCTACGCCTGGCTGTCCGCCCGCGGCGAGACCGTAGAGATAGGCGCGCCCGACCGAGCATGCATCAGCGCCTAACGCCAAAGCCTTGACGATATGCGTTCCTCTTCGAATGCCGCCGTCGCAAATGATCTTCGCCTGTCCTGACACGGTGTCCGCGATGTCTGCTATTTGTCTTATGGGCGGGGCGCAGGTCTCAAGTTGGCGACCTCCGTGGTTGGACACATAGATCGTGTCCGCACCGGATTCGACGGCAATACGGGCGTCCCGACCGGACATTAGACCTTTGATGGCAAGGGGCCCGTTCCACTTGTGGGCGAGCCATTCCACGTCCTTCCATGTGACGGAACGGTCAAACTGCCCGCTAATATAGTCGACGAGCGACATGTGTTGCCCTGAAAGCCCTGCCGCGCGATGGGCCACATTTACGAATTCAAATTTCTTGCCGAACAGCGCAGGCAGCGACCATTTTGGCCGGCGCGCGAATTCCAGGAATGCGCGCGCTGTGAGCTGTGGTGGAAGCTTTAGCCCGCTGGCAATGTCTCTCTCCCGTTTGCCCGCTACCAAGGTGTCGACGGTCAATACGAGACCCGCATAGCCGTTCGCTTTTGCGCGCTCGACAAACTCTTCGGTCAAGCTGCGGTCTTTGAAGATATAGATCTGGAACAGCTTGGGGCCGGTACCCGCAGCGGCAAAATCTTCGATGGTCGTGTTGCCGACTGTGGAAAGGCAATATGGCAATCCGGCTTCACCTGCCGCGCGTGCAACCGCTTTCTCGGCTTCCCTGTGGAAAAGAGCCGTCAACCCGGTCGGGGAAAGCAACAAGGGAAAAGGTATGCGCCTGCGGAAAATCTCGATGCTATGTTCAGGCTTGGAAATATCCACCAGGCTGCGTGGTAGAAATTCGATCTCCTCAAATGCCGACGTTGAACGCCGCAGCGCAATTTCATCGTCTGCACCACCATCGATATAATCAAAAATTGGGCGCGGTAGAACGCGCATGGCGCCTCGTCGAAGGCGCTCTATATTATAATATTTATTTGGCTGCATACGCAGCTCCCTACCGTCAGCACCTGAAATCGACGCGTGGTCCCGCTAAGACCAGCCAGAGAGCCTCCTATCTAGATTGAAGGAACGGCATTGTCTGTCGTCTGGATGACAGGCCGAGGCGCGATCGTACCGTTGCTGCCAATCGCGGTGATCTCATCTGGCTCGCGATAAGCGACTGAATCCATCAGTGGTTGTTTGTGACGGGGTGCCCGTCACCCCTTCCGCAATGGTACGCAAGCCGGGCAGGTCGAGCACGATCATTTCGCCCCGATCAACAGAGATCAGGCGGTCGATCTTGAATTGCCGCAGAACCTTGTTCACCGTCTGTCGCGCGATACCCACCATCAAGGCCAAATCGGATTGAGAAAACGGGGCAGCGACGCGTTCGCTGGCCCTCGCTTCGGGGCCAGGATGATCAATTGCGGCAACGAGCCGTTGCGCCACGCGAGCCGCTGGTTGGTCGAGATGGGATTGCGCGAAAAAGTTGCTGAGAATCCGCGACTGCCGTGCCGTCAAGTGCAGCAGGGCGTCGCTCACTGCGGGGTATCTTTCACGCAGGGCATCGACACCGTTTTTGTCAAAAACTTGAAGCTCGCAGGCCTCGTGAGCTTCCGCGGTTTGCGGGCGTGGGCCGCCGTCGATTACGCTGCTGTTGCCAAAACAATCGCCGGATCCGAAGAGTAGGAAGGTGAGTTGGCGTCCGTCGGCGTTGGAAACGTAGAGTCTCACTGAGCCGGAGACCAATCAAAACATTTCGTCGCCCCGCTCTCCCTGGCCGTAGATCGTGCTGCCCGCCGGAAACCGCTTGCGACGGCTAGCTCGCTCCAGCGCGTTGGCTGCTTCCTCAGAGAGCCATTGAACGATGTCGAAATGCGATCTTTTGGTAGTCACGACTCTCTCCTTTCCTCCCGGCTATATCCTAGCGCCACAGTTGCGTTTCGTAGCGTTTGTAATGGGCTTTGGCTGCGCCAAGTGGTGTCGCCTGGGTGACAGCCGGGTACCGTCTAAGGTGCTAAGAATCTTTACTAAGGAGACGAACTTTGCAAGCATACATTGTCGGCGGGGACACGACCGCCATAACGCCGGATGATAAAGGGGCTGCGGAAAGCGGTTTCAACGTCACTAACGGGCCGCAAGTTGCCGGGCGGTTTTTGCTGACGCAGAAAACGCGTGACCGCCGTAATGCGCTAAACAAAGCCGGCTGCATAACGAGCCATCGGCAACCGAACATTTCATTCAAACTATGCGAACACTGACATGAAGGCCTCTGAAAATCTCGGCCACAACGCGCCAAGGCCCAGTCTTCATATTCCTGTTCCGCAGGCGCGTCCTGGGGAGGCGCCTGATTTTAGCCACATTAGGATTCCCGATGCCGGTAGCGTCCGCCGACCTGATACAGACGCGGACCCTTCCAGCATCCGAGACCTAGCCTATGAGTTGATACGTGTATTGGACTTCGAGAATCGGGCCGTCGGTCCATGGAATCCGCGCCTAGATGCTGAGCGGCTTCGCCAGGCATTGCAGGCGATGATGATGGATCGAATCTTCGAAGAACGGATGTTTCCGGCGCAGCGCCAGGGCAAGACGTCCTTCTTCATGCGTGCCCTGGGCGAAGAAGCGATCAGTGTGGGGCATGCCTTCGCCCTTTCGCACGACGATATGTGCTTCACGTCCTACCGCCAGCAGGGCCTGTTGATCGCGCGCGGGTGTCCGATTCTGGAAATGATGAACCAGGTTTACGGTAATGCGGCGGACAGGCTCCGCGGCGTGCAGATGCCGCTGCTCTATTCTTTCCCCGAGTTTGGCTTTTTCGCGATGTCGGCGAATGTCGCTACACAAACGCCACAGGCCGTCGGGTGGGCAATGGCGGCGGCGTATAAAGGCGATAGTCGGATTGCCGTCGGTTTTATCGGCGACGGATCGACTGCGGAGGGTGACTTCTACGCCGCCTTGCTGTTCGCGAGCGTCTATCGCGCTCCTGTAATTCTGAGCATCTCAAATAACCAGTGGGCGATTTCGAGTTTCTCTGGCATCGCCGGCGGTGAGCAAACGACTTTTGCCGCGCGCGGATTGGGTGTGGGCCTGCCGTCGTTGCGTGTCGACGGCAACGATTTCCTGGCAGTTTATTCTGCGGTTCAATGGGCGGCGGAGCGGGCGCGATCCAATCATGGCGCGACGCTGATCGAATTTGTAACCTATCGGGCACACGCACATTCGACGAGCGACGACCCCTCCTACTACCGCCCATCGGAGGAATTCGCGTCGTGGCCATTGGGCGATCCTATCGCCCGTTTGAAATCTCACCTCATCGCGCTCGGCGAGTGGGACGAAGAGAGGCACGAAGCCTACGAAAAGGATACGCGGGAACGCATTCGCGTTCTGCAACGTGAGGCTGAGGCCATCGGAACGCAGAATTCCGGCAAGAAATCCAGCCCTCGCGCTCTATTCGACAATGTGTTCGAAACGCCCGATTGGCGGCTGATTCGCCAGCGCCGGGACATGGGTGTCTGATCATGCCCAGGATGAACCTTATTCAGGCACTCAATTCCGCTATGGATGTCATGCTGGCACGGGACCCCAATATTCTGATCTTCGGTGAGGATGCGGGCTATTTCGGCGGCGTTTTCCGTGTAACTGAAGGTCTCCAGAAAAAGCACGGTCCGACCAGGTGTTTCGATGCGCCGATCAGCGAATTGGGAATCGTGGCAACCGCAATCGGAATGGCGGTCTATGGTCTACGTCCGATAGTCGAAATTCAATTCGCCGACTATATCTATCCCGCCTACGATCAGCTTCTTTCGGAAGCGGCTAAGATCCGCTGGCGTTCGGCGGGTGGTTATACGGTACCCCTGACCGTGCGGGCACCTTACGGTGGCGGCATTTTTGGCGGCCCCAACCATAGCCAGAGTCCTGAGGCGATATTCACGCATGCAGCCGGATTGAAGACTGTCATTCCGTCAACGCCTTATGACGCGAAGGGTTTGCTTATCCACGCCATCGAGAGCAACGATCCGGTGGTCTTCCTGGAACCCAAGCGGCTTTACAACGGCCCATTTGACGGCCGTCACGATCGTCCGATCGTCCCGTGGGCCAAGCATCCCGCAAGTGACGTGCCAGACGGATACTATTCGATTCCGTTGGGGACGGCGGCGGTAGTGCGTGAGGGAAGCGCAGTGACCGTGCTCTCCTACGGCACCATGGTTCATGTGGCCATCGCCGCGGCGGAGGAGAGCAATATCGATGCGGAAGTGATCGATCTACGCACCTTGGTGCCACTCGATCTCGATACTGTGGTTGCATCAGTCCAGAAAACCGGCCGTTGCGTCATCGTTCACGAGGCGCCGGAAACCAGCGGATACGGAGCCGAGCTGGCCGCCCTGGTGCAGAAGCATTGTTTCTATCACCTGGAGGCTCCGATCGAACGCGTTTGCGGGTTCGACACGCCGTATCCGCAAGCCTTTGAATGGAACTACTTCATCGGTCCTGAGCGCGTCGCTGCGGCGATGCGCTTGGCCTTAGGAAACTAAACATGGGGCGTTATGTATTCAGGCTGCCTGACGTAGGTGAGGGTACCGCGGAAGCCGAAATCGTCGTTTGGCACGTCAAGGTTGGCGACACCATCGAGGAAGATCAAAACCTCGTCGACGTCATGACGGACAAGGCGACCGTGGAAATGCCCTCTCCAGTCGCGGGCAAGGTGCTGGTCATTCACGGAGAACCGGGCGCAATGGCCTCGGTCGGTGGTCCCCTCGTAGAATTCGAGGTCGATGGCGAAGGCAATGTCCCAAAAGGCATTAGTGCTCCGCCAGCCGATGTCGAGGCGCCGATAACCGAAGTGTGGTCGATGCCGGCCATTCAAACCGCCAAACCTGGCGCCGCTGCTCCAGAGTTCGCGGCTAAGCCTCAGCTCGCTGGTCCGCCTTCTGGGCCATGGGTTGCGCGCAAGAAGCCGTTGGCGTCCCCTGCGGTGCGCCAACGCGCTCGTGATCTGGGTATTCGCCTCGAATTTGTGCCGACCACCGATTCGGCGGGCCGCATTTCTCACGCCGATCTTGATGCCTTTGTCGCATCGAATGAGCCAGGGGCATCCCTGCATCCCGCCCTTACGCCGCGCGACAGCGTCGA
>CAZNNJ010000137.1:9178-10169 GCA_964574305.1 uncultured Rhodospirillales bacterium
AGGAGGTAAAGATTATCGGCCTTCGCCGAAAGATCGCCGAGAAGATGCAGGAAGCCAAGCGGCGCATTCCGCATTTTGGTTATGTCGAGGAGGTCGACATGACAGAGCTGGAAGATCTACGTCAGCATCTGAATGCGACCAAGCGCGACGATCAGCCGAAGCTGAGTGTGCTGCCCTTCGTCATGCGTGCCCTAGTCAGGACGTTGCCCGACTACCCCGTCATGAACGGACGGTTCGATGACGAGGCCGGTATCATCCACCGCCACAGCGCCGTCCATATCGGTATCGCAACGCAGACGAAAGGCGGCCTGGTCGTTCCCGTCGTGCGTCATGCCGAGATTCTCAATCTTTGGCAAAGTGCCGCCGAAGTTGCCCGACTTGCGGCCGCTGCGCGGGAAGGCAAGTGCTCGAAGGAGGAACTTTCCGGTTCCACGATCACCATTACGAGCCTTGGCACGCTCGGCGGAGTTTCGATTACGCCGGTCATCAATTATCCCGAAGTCGCAATCATCGGTCCGAACGCGATTGTCGAGCGTCCGGTAGTGCGTAGAGGCCAAGTCGCGGTGCGCAAGATGATGAATCTGTCTTCCGCATTCGATCACCGCATCGTCGATGGTCATGAGGCTGCCGAATTCGTCCACCGCATCAAGTCGCTGTTGGAGCATCCGGCGACATTATTCATGGATCGAACCCATGCCTGAAGCTATTCGCTGTAAAGTGGTTGTCGTGGGCGGCGGGCCCGGCGGCTATGTAGCCGCCATCCGCTCCGGCCAACTGGGGCTCGATACCGTGCTGGTGGAAGCTGACGAACTCGGCGGAACCTGCCTCATTCGTGGTTGCATCCCGTCCAAGGCCATCATTCATCGCGCCAGCCAGTTCGAGTTGATGACCCGTGCTGCGGTGAACGCGTTACCCGGCATCGCGCTTTCTTCGCCGCCTGACCTCGATATGGCGGCTTTGGTGAAATGGAAGGGCGAGGTCGTCACGAAAC
>CAZNNJ010000138.1:0-4939 GCA_964574305.1 uncultured Rhodospirillales bacterium
ATTCACGTACTTCAAGGCCAAAGAGGACCTGGTCTTTCAGGACACATGGCTGATCGACGCTATCCTTCAGGCGCTTCGCGATCGCCGGCCTACGGAATCTTATGCCCAGGCCGTGGCCAAGGTGCTGATGGGTCGTACCGGTGAAGGGGCCTCAGTTATCGCGCGGCTGGAGGCATTTCATCGGGGGTATGGCGAAAGCCATGCAATCCGGTCGCGGCTGGTGAAGCTTTGGTCGGAGTATGAGGAACTTGTCGCAGCTTTCCTTGCGGGCGAATCGTCGCTTGAGCGGCCGACTCCCATGATGCGGTTTTGTGCAGTTCAGCTTATCGGGCTTGTTAGGTCGCCAACATGGCCTGAGGTGCGCGATCTCGTGATCGAGGGCGAGAGCGACGACTCCGCCACGCGCGCATTCCACGACTGGATCGCCTCAGCCGTGCGGCGCATCGAAGCCGGAGACGAACATACCGGATTGTAAACCCCAATGGGTTGTCCGCCTGGAAACAGCAAGGGTGGGACAGAAATCTCCATGCGCCAAAACCGTCGGATCCTGAGGCATCGCGGTTCCTCCGAGCAGTTCGCGCGCTTAAAGCCTTGCCGCTCGATACGGCCACGCATGGTCAGGCGACCCGGCACCAATTTAGCGGCTCTCGCATCTGACACCCGATGTAGCTACGGCCGATGAGCATCGTAGGCTATCCCGCAGCGAAACCAATCTAAATCAATGCGTTGAATCCGTCGGCCTTTTTCTCGGCAGCAAGAAGATCACCGGAAAGACCAGCACGACTAGCGCCATCAGAAACCAAGCCAAGTCTATAAAACTCATGACGCTGGCCTGCTCAAGCGCAAGTCGAAAATACCAGGTCGCGGCGAACTGGTGACCATCCTTCGGAAACACGCCATGAGACTGCAGAAGGCCAGCTAGGCGCTCGAGGCCAGCCTTATAGGCCCGGTTATACGGCGTAAGGTGCTCGACCAATCGCGAGAGATGGAATTGCTGACGCCTGGAGAGAATTGTCTGTGTGAGCGCGATCGACAGACTGCCTCCGAGACCGGTGCAAAGCTCCATCAACGCCGAGCCCTGGGCGCTCTTGCCAGAGGGGACCCCCACCAACGCCATAGAACTGATCGGAATAAAGAGGAAGGGCAGCGCAATAGACTGCGCGAGCCGCAGCCATACGGCATGCTCGAAGCTCAGATCGGTGTTGAGCTGAGTCATTGGCCATATTGAGAGCCCCATGCTGACCAGCGCCGTTCCGACCATCACTCGGCCCGGTACCTTGCCCGACAGTGCCGCAGCCACGGGCATCAGCAACAGCATCGCAACGCCCCCCGCCGCCATAGTTCGACCGGCATCGAACGCAGAGTATCCCAGAACCTCTTGAAGGAGCTGGGGCATCATTTGTGTCGTTCCATAGAGGACCGCACCCGTCAGCGTATCGATAACAGTGGCAGTTGTAAGATTGCGGTTCCTGAAAAGCCGGATGTCGAGAATGGGATGCAACCGGCCCAACTCCCATAGGACAAAGACGACCAGTGCGGTGACCGCGACGATTGTACCCCAAAGGATCGCATCGCTTTCAAACCAACCTTGGATTTGCCCCTGATCCAAGGCGTATTGAAGCAAACCCACGCCGGTCACCACCAGGATGAAACCAAACCAGTCGATAGGCGCCTCGCCGCTCCAAATGCGCGCGCGATCCTCGCGCATCGCGTCCGGCTCCCGAACTTCGACGGCAACCAAAACTAATGAGAGGGCCGCAACGGGGACATTCATCAGGAATATCCACCGCCAATCAAAGCAATCGGTGATATAGCCGCCTAAGACAGGGCCGATTGCGGGACCGAGCAACGCAACGACGCCGTACAGACCGTAGGCCCAGGACACTCTGTGGGGCGGAAAGCTGTCGACAAGCATCGAGCGTTCAAGAGGCTGCATGCCACCCCCGCCCAGTCCCTGGCAAATGCGCGCAACTATCAGCCACGGCAAGCTCGGGGCCAATCCGCAGGCCAACGAGCTGGCGGCGAAAATCGCGACGCACGTCATGTAATATTGCTTTCGGCCAATTGCCTGCGATAGCCATCCGCTTACCGGCACGACTAGGCCGGCGGCCACAACATAGCTTGAGATCACCCACGTCGCTTCGGAATAGGAAGCGCCGAGGCCCCCGGCAATGTGGTTTAGGGCGACAATTGCAATGCTCGCGTCGAGCGCAAACATGAACGTGGCAATGGACACAATAGTCGCCAGAGCCCACGGCCCGTGCGGCCCCGCGGCAGACCGAACCGGAGTCCAGCCTTCCGGGGAAACGGTGACGGCCGTTCGTCCCGCCTCGCGTCCGCAGTCGATCGGCACGTCGGGAACTGTCCCGCAGTCGGGGTCATGATCAACGTCGCCGCTGGAATTGTCCCCCGCCGCAGGCAGCATCATGACACCGAAAAGAAAGTTACTTACTTTTTCTACTTATATTCATTTTATCTTCACTTACCAGTCTAATCGCTGATGATGAGGACAAATCGATGCCGTATCTCGGAACATTATGGTGAGATGGCCACAAGGCCGATCGCCCCGCAGCCTCGACGGCCCCTGAAAGTCCGCCGAAGATTCAGGCCCAACGTAGGGGAGCGCACATAAAAGGGCAGTGTGCGGCGTCGAACCGTTCGACCTAAGGCCAGAGGTTCGGCTCTAAAAATGTCACAGGAGGATGAGCTGAAACCAAAGTTCACGACAGGTGAGGTGGCTGCCCTCGGACCGCACCGTTCACGGATTCAAGTTCATTGAACCTGGCCAACAGCAGGTTTGAATCCCGGGCAGGATTTGAACCTCTCCTACACGCTACGCTGCCATGTGCGCGTCTATCGCCTTTGCCGCCTCAAGCGTTTCCGCAATCTTCCTCAGTTTCTCGGGCCGCAAATGCGTATACCGGCGGAGCATCTTCCAGTCTTTGTGGCCAGTCACAAGGGCGACCTGTTCGATGGTGAATCCGGCTTCGAAAAGCCTGCTTGTCCCTTCATGCCGCAGATCATGAAAGTGAAGGTCTTCAATTTTCAGTTTCCGACATGCGCGCCGGAACGCCGAGCCGAGGGATCTCGAGTTGTACGGGAAAACGCGCTCATCGTTATGGGAGAATTTTCGCTGCTCCATGAGGAGGTCCCAAGCATCCAAATCAGCGACCTTGAGCAGGGGAACTTTCTGATGGTTGCCTTTCTTGCGGCGGGGATCTTTCCTGTCTCGAATCAGAACCGTTCGCTCGCTTTCATCCACATCCTCCCATTTGATCCGGCAGATCTCCTCTTCCCTCATGGCTGTCGCGATCGCGAAAAGCATCATTCGCGCAGCCGGGATAAGCTGTCGTTCGTTGCTGCTGAAGTATGTAACGATCCTGGAGATTTCGCCTGGCGTTGGCCGCCGGTCGCGTTCCGACCCTTTCCCGATCAACCCGAGCATCTTCAAGGCCACACGCGCGAAGTCGACGGGTTCGGCGGAAATGGCGACGCCGTGGACGGCTGCCGCATGCACAACGACCGTTCGAAGGTAGCCGATGTCCATCCCGAGAGTGACGGGTCCTGCTCCGGCCTCGGCACGGGCTTTGCCGAATTGAAGGATCCGTTCTCGGGTGAGATTTTCCCGTTTCACCTTCCCGAGCGCGACCTTCAGTGCCTCCAAGGTAAACGATTTTGATCGAAGGGGCGGTTTTCCGACCTCGGTCATGTCAGCGACGTGCAGATCGATGAGATCGGCTACGGTGCGAGGGTCCTTTCGCGAGCCGCGATCGACTCTCTCGCCTCGGTCAATCCTTCGCTCGACATCAAGCGCCCACTCTTCGCCGTCCTTCTGCCGGCGAAAGGTCTCGCTGATATACTGGCCTTTGCGTCGAACCTGGAAGCGCCAGTTCCCAGACGTCAGCTTAGTGTGGGTCGCCACGTGTGCGCTCTGTGTGCAGTGACAGGTCGAAACGGGGCGAAAATGAGCGTAAAAGAGTGCACACGACCGTAGGATTGTTCTCGGTTAGTCCTTTGATATAATTGCATAAGTACCTGAAATTGCAACAGAATTTTTTAGCCGTGGCCCCTATGATGGATTGGACCGACCGGCATTGCCGGTACTTCCATCGTCTGCTGAGCCCCAACGCCGTGCTCTATACCGAGATGGTGACCACGGGCGCGATCCTGCATGGCGACAAGGCGCGCTTTCTCGACTTCGAACCGGCGGAACATCCGGTGGTGCTGCAGCTGGGCGGATCGGATGCCGGGGACCTCGAGGTGAGCGCCCGCTGGGGTGCGCGCTGGGGCTATGATGCCATCAACCTCAATTGCGGCTGCCCGTCGGACCGCGTGCAGTCAGGCCGGTTCGGGGCCTGCCTGATGGCCGAGCCGGACCATGTCGCGGGTCTCGTCCGGGCGATGATCGCGGGCGCCGAGGGCACGCCGGTCACGGTCAAGTGCCGCATCGGCATCGAGCCCCGGCCAAACCCGGACCGGGACGAGTACGAGGCACTGAGCGAGTTCGTTTCCAAAGTGCGGGATGCCGGTGCGGCCGAGCTGGTGCTGCATGCCCGCAACGCCGTCCTCGACGGCCTGTCACCCAAGGAAAATCGGGAGATTCCGCCGCTGCGCCATGAATTCGCCTATCGGCTGAAGCAGGACTTCCCGGGGCTGCCGGTCACACTAAACGGCGGCATCCAGACGCTGGAGGATGTCCGGACGCACCTGGACCATGTCGACGCCGTCATGCTGGGCCGGGTCGCCTATCAGGAGCCCTATCGCCTGGCCGAGATCGACGCCGTGCTCAACGGCGGCACGCCGCCGTCGCGCCACGACGTCGTGGCGAAGATGCTGCCCTTCATCGAGCAGCGCATGTCCGCTGGAGCGCCCTTGAAGGCGATCACCCGCCATATGCTGGGGCTGTTCCCGGGCCCGCCGGGCCCCCGGCCGCTGCGGC
>CAZNNJ010000138.1:4949-10166 GCA_964574305.1 uncultured Rhodospirillales bacterium
GGCGACTGGTCAACGCCGTCCTCGGTTGACGTCCTTGCCCCTGTCCGCCTTTCCCTTCGGGAGCGGGGGCGTCCTCACCCCCTGTCCCCCTCTCCCTTCGGGAGATGGGGTACGAACGTCGGGGTTCGCGTACCCTAAACGGTGTTTAGGTCCGCCCGCCCCTCCACGCGGAACCGCTGGGTGCTTTGCGTCAGGGCCGCCGCGGCCCCCGGCCGTGGGGGCGAAGATGCTGCCTGTATCGGAGCCGCGAATGCCCGCTGGGGCGCCCTGGAAGGCGACCACCCGCCATATGCTGGGGCTGTTCCAGGGCCTGCCGGGCGCCCGGCGCTGGCGGCGGATATTGTCGGAAGACGCGCATAAGCCGGGCGCAGGGCCCGAGCTGGTGCGAAGGGCGGCGACGGCTGTGCCGGCCGATTGGGAAGTCAGGGCTGCTTAAACGCTGAAGCTCTCCCCGCACCCGCAACGGCTTTTTTCGTTCGGGTTGTTGAAGACGAAGCCGGATTGCATCGTGCTTTCGACATAGTCCATCTCGCTGCCCAGCAGGAACATGGTCGCGGCCGGGTCGATGAATATCTTCACGCCCTTGTCCTCGACCACCTCCTCGAAGCGCTTCTGCTCCTTGGCATATTCGACGAAGTAGCTGAGGCCCGAGCAGCCGCGCGACTTCACGCCGACGCGCAGGCCAAGGATCTGCTCCTCGGCCGCATTCCCCTGCCCCTTGGCGACCAGCGCCCTGACGCGGTCGGCCGCGGCGTCGGTCAGGGTCATCGCTTTCGGAAGTGCCATTCCCATGAGTAAGTCCGCTAGAACATGCCGAGCTGAAGCTTCGCCGTCTCGGCCATGAGGCCCGGGTTCCAGCCCGGTTCCCAGACCAGTTCGACATCGACGTCGCCCAACCCCTCGACGGCGGAGACCGCGTCGCGGACCTGGTCCGGCATCTCGCCGGCGACCGGGCAGCCGGGGGCGGTCAGCGTCATTTTGATCGCCACATTTTCCGCCTCGTCGATCTCGATCTTATAGATAAGGCCAAGCTCATAGATATTCACCGGGATTTCCGGGTCGAACACGCCTTTCAGCGCCTCGACGATGCCGGGCAGCTTGGGATGGCCAATCGGCGCCTCCAGCGACGGCGGCTCGGCCTCCATGTCGCGGACGGTATCGTCGATCACCGCACCGTCAATGTCGCTCATACGGCAATGTCCTCTTTGGCCTTCTCTTTCATGGCCTTGTCCATCGTATGCCATGCCAGCGTGGCACATTTCACCCGCATCGGATATTGGCGCACGCCGGCCAGGATCTGCATCCGGTCGGCTGTATCCTCGTCCAGGTCGGCAAGGTCGGCGTCGTCCTCATGGCCGGTGCACAGCGCATGCATCGTCTCGAACAGGTGATGGGCGTCGGCCTCGCTCCTGCCCTTCAGCATCTCGGTCATCATCGAGGCCGAGGCAACCGAGATCGCACAGCCTTGACCCTCGAACGCCGCGTCTTGGATTCGACCGTCGCGGTCGACGGTCAGGAACACGTCGATCGTGTCGCCGCACATCGCGTTATGGCCGTGCGCGGTCCGGTTGGCGTTGTCGGGATGACCGAAGTTCCGCGGGGATTTGCCGTGGTCGAGGATCACTTCCTGATAGAGGTCGCGCAAATCGCTCATAGCTTGAATATCCGTTTGACCTGGCCGATCGCCTCGACGAGCGCATCGGCCTCGGCCTTGGTCGAATAGAGCGCGAAGGAGGCGCGGGCGGTCGCGGTGACGCCCAGCCGGTCCATCAGCGGGTGGGCGCAGTGATGGCCGGCCCTGACCGCCACGCCCTGCTGGTCCAGGATCGTCGCCACGTCGTGGGCATGGGCGCCGGCGAGGGTGAAGGAGATGATCGCCCCCTTCTCCGCCGCCGTGCCGTGGAGGGTCAGCCCCTCGATCTCGGCCAGACGCTGGGTCGCATAGGTCAGCACCTCGTCCTCATGGTCGGCGACCAGGACGGGGGAGAGATCGGCCAGATAGTCGATGGCCGCAGCCAGGCCGACCGCTTCGACGATCGCCGGCGTGCCGGCCTCGAACCGGTGCGGCGGCTCTTTGAAGGTGGTGCGGGCGAAGGTGACGCGGTCGATCATGTCGCCGCCGCCCTGATAGGGCGGCATCGCCTCGAGCAGCGCATATTTGCCGTAGAGCACGCCGATGCCGCTGGGCCCGTACAGCTTGTGGCCGGAGAAGGCATAGAAATCGGCATCCAGCGCCTGCACGTCGACCTGCTTGTGCACGGCAGCCTGGCAGCCGTCGACCAACACCACCGCCCCCTGGGCGCGGGCCATGCGCACGATCTCGCGCACCGGCAGGATGGTGCCCAGCGCGTTCGACATGTGCGAGACGGCGACCAGCTTGGTGCGCGGGCCGATCAGCTTGGCCATCTCGTCGAGCCGGATCTGGCCGGTATCGTCGATCGGCGCGACCCTGATCTCGAAGCCCTTCTCGGCGCGCAGCATCTGCCACGGCACGATGTTGGCGTGGTGCTCCAGCTCGGTCAGCACGATCTCGTCGCCGGGACCGAGATTTTTACGGCCCCAGCTCTGCGCCACCAGGTTGATCGATTCGGTTGCGTTACGGGTGAAGACGATCTCGTCGGCCTTGGCTGCGTTCAGGAAACGGGCGACCTTGGCGCGAGTGTTCTCAAAGGCGTCGGTCGAACGCTGGCTGAGGAAATGCACGCCGCGATGGATGTTGGCGTAGTCCTCCTCCATGAAGCGCGACATGGCGTCGATCACGGCGCGCGGCTTCTGCGCCGAGGCGGCGCTGTCGAGATAGACCAGCGGCTTGCCATGGACCTTGCGCGACAGGATCGGGAAGTCGGCGCGCACGCGCTCGACATCGTAGCCGCTGTTGCGGCGCGCCCGATGGATCGGATCGACCGTGGCCAAAGTCATGAAATATCCCCTCTTGGCGCCGAGTGCCCCGCGAGCCAGTTCGCCGCGACGACCTCGAAGGTTTCGCGTACGTCGTCCCGGTCGATCTCGTCCAATGCGCCGCCGATAAAGCCCTGGATCAGCAATGCCCGCGCCTCGGCCTCCGGAATGCCACGAGAGCGCAGGAAGAACAGCGCGTCCGCATCCAGCCTGCCCACGGTCGCGCCGTGGCTGCATTTGACGTCGTCGGCGTGAATTTCAAGCTCGGGCTTCACGTCGATCTCGGCCTGGGGCGACAGCAGCAGGGTCTGGCTCAGCTGATAGCCGTCGGTTTTCTGCGCATCCGGGCGGACAAGAATTTTTCCCTGATAGACGGCGCGCCCATCGTCGTCGATCACGCCCTTCTGGGTCTGCCGCGAAGCGCAATGGTCGGCCCGATGGTCGATCAGAACGGTCGTGTCGGTATGCCGGTCCCCGTCGACCAGGTAGGCGCCGTCGACCTGTACCGTGCCACCCGGCTGGGTCAGCTGGACCTCGACCTCGCGCCGCACCAGCCCGCCGCCGGCATTGAGCGCGAACGCCTTATAGGCGGCATCGCGGGCCAGCACCGCAGTCACCGTTTCGACCGCGAAGGCGGCCTCCGGCTCAGCATGCAGCACGTAGTGGCGGAAATGGGCGCCATTACCGACCACGATCTCGGCCGCCTGGTTGGCGAAGCCGCCGGCCGCGCCGCCCAGATGCCGCTCGACCAGCACCGCCTCGGCCATGTCGCCGAGCTCGACCAGCAGCCGGGGATACGCCACCGGCGCCTCGCCCACGGAAGCGAATACGACCTCGATATTGCCCTCCAGCGCGACACCGCGCGGCACGATCAGCACCACACCGTCTTGCACCCAGGCGGTGTTGAGCGCCGCCATCGGCTTGCGCGTCACATCCAGCACCTTGCCCAGGCGGGCCTCGATCAGCGCCGGCTGCATGTCCAGCAGATCAGCCAGGCTGCCCAGCACGACCCCCGCCGGCAGCTTGCCGATGGAGGACTGGGCAGCTGCATAGCGGCCGTTGACGAAGACCAGCCGGTGCGCGGCAGCGACCGCGCCCACATCCGCCAGCTTGGTCACCAACTCATCGGCGGCCGAGCCAGGCTCGAAAGTCAGCGCCTTCAGCTTGTTCAGCCCGGTATATTTCCAGGCCTCCTGCCGCTGGGTCGGCAGGCCGGTGAAGCCCGCCTTGCCGGCTTCCCTGAGCGCGGTCAGCCAGCCGGGGGAAACCTCGGTGACTTTGCTCATGCCGCCTCACCCTCGGCGAACTCGGCATAGCCGGTCTGCTCCAGCTCATGCGCCAGCTCGGGCCCGCCGGAGCGGCGGATCAGGCCGTGGGCCAGCACGTGCACGCGATCGGGCACGATATATTGCAGCAGGCGCTGGTAGTGGGTGATGACCAGCATCGAGCGGGCGGGGTCGCGCAGCATGTTCACGCCCTCGGCCACCACGCGCAGCGCGTCGATGTCGAGGCCGCTGTCGGTCTCGTCGAGGATCGCCAGCTTCGGCTCCAGCATCGCCATCTGCAGGATCTCGTTGCGCTTCTTCTCGCCGCCTGAGAAGCCGACATTCACCGCGCGCTTCATCATCTCGTCGGTGATGCCGAGCTTCTTCGACTTGTCCTTAACCGCGCGCATGAACTGGATCGCGTCCAGGTCCTTCTCGCCCCGGCCCTTGCGCACCGCATTGACCGCCGTGCGCAGGAAGGTGGCGTTGGGCACGCCGGGGATTTCGACCGGGTACTGGAAGGCGAGGAAGACGCCGGCCGCCGCCCGCTCCTCGGGCGCCATCGCCAGCAGATCCTTGCCGTCATAGGTCACCGAGCCGCCTGTGATCTCATAGCCCTCGCGGCCCGATAGAATATAGGACAGAGTCGACTTGCCAGAGCCGTTCGGCCCCATGATGGCATGCACCTCGCCCGCCGGAATCTCCAGCGACAGGCCCTTCAGTATCTCGCGGCCATCGACGGAAGCGCGCAGGTTTTCGATCTTCAGCATCAATTCAATTCCACTCAAGTGTCGGACAGCAGCTTGCCGCCGACGGCCCAGTTCTCTTTCGCCACATCCTCGATAATCACCATGATCGAGGATGGGCTGGTACCCGCGATGCGGGCGGTTTCGCGCGTCAGCGCCTCGGCCAGCTCCCGCTTCTGCTCGGCCGATCGGCCGGCCACCATTTCGATCCGGATTATCGGCATCAGCCGAAGCTGCCTTCCAGCGAAATGCCGAACAGCTTCTGGCCCCCGACCGCGAATTCCAACGGCCCCCTTCTCTCACCCCCC
>CAZNNJ010000139.1:0-411 GCA_964574305.1 uncultured Rhodospirillales bacterium
TGGCCAAAATGTAGGCCAGCCAGTCATGCAGGAACTGGCTGTAGACGCCGTTGCCCTCGCCGCTCTCCTCGACATGGCCGAAGCGCGCCGCCTCCGCCTCGTCCTTCTTGTTCTTGACGGCCATGGCGAAACCCGGCCCCGGCGAGGGCGCGGTCTGGATCTTATTCTCGTCCTCCTTCTTGGCCACCTTCGGCTTCATGCTCTGCAACCGCTCCTCCTCACGCTGCTGCTTTTGCTGCGGCGGCGGAGGTGGTGGCGGAGGTGGTGGCGGAGGCGGAGGCGGAGGTGGTGGTGGCGGAGGTGGTGGCGGCGGCGGTGGCGGCGGAGGCGGAGGTGGAGGCGGAGGTGGAGGCGCCGCAGCGGGCGGCTGGAACGATGGCGCGGGGGCCTTTTGCAGTACGCGTCGGTACA
>CAZNNJ010000139.1:421-10048 GCA_964574305.1 uncultured Rhodospirillales bacterium
GGCTGGGGGGGCTGCGTGAGCGGCGGGGGCGGGTCCGGCGGCGGCGGAGTCGGGTGTGGAGGCGGAGGTGGGGGCGGTGGCGGCTGGAAATATTGCGGCGGGACCTTATCCAGCAGCGTGACGTCGACCCCCTTTTCCTTCTCCATCTTCTCCGGCGGCTTGTTGATGAAGTCCTCGAACAGGAAGATCAGGCCGAACTCGAGCAGGAGAACCAGCGCCATCAGCAGCGGAACGCGTATCCGCTGCCGGAAAGGCGGCCGCTCCCTGTTCTCCACCCAGGTGGAAAGCGTGGAGATTTCAGCCGGCAAATCCGGCGATGTGAAGATTTCGTCCTGCTCGTCCACGAAAATCCGGCCGTCCGCTAAAAATCCATCGTCTCAAATACACCGGCCACGATAACAGGCCGAGTCCCGGCAACTGTAGAATAACGCTGCTGTTTCAGGCAGCCTGCGCTTAGCCGTGAGCGGATTCGACAAGGCGCAGCAGGAAGCTTTCGCAGCGTTTGAGCTGCTCCGCCTCGATGAATTCATCCGGCTTGTGCGCCTGGGCGATGTCGCCGGGGCCGCAGATGACAGTGGGGATGCCGGCCTGGCCGAACAAGCCCGCCTCGGTCATATAGGCGACCTTGCCGGTGGAATTGGCGCCCAGCGCGCCCTTCACCATCGATACAGCCGGATGATCCTCCGCGATCTCATAGTCGGGCAGCCCATCGCGGGCCGTGAAGGTGAAGCCCGCCGAGGGCGAGACCGCCCGCATCTCGGGCTCCAGATGCTCATGGGCGTGGCGCTCGATCTCGGCCACCAGGGCCGCCGGATCGTGGCCCGGCAGGTTGCGGATCTCGAAGGTGAAGTTGCAGCTGGCGGGCACGATATTCTGCGCCGTGCCGCCCTGGATCGTGCCGCAATGGAGCGTGGTGTAGGCCGGATCATAGCCGTCGTCGAACGGCCCCTCCTCGCGGATGCGCCGCGCCATCTGCCTGATCTTGGTGACCAGCTCGGCCGCCGCCTCGACCGCGTTGACGCCGTAGGGCGTGCGCGAGGAATGCGCCCCGTGGCCATGAACATGGCAGCGGAAGACATAAAGGCCCTTCTGGCCGACGATCGGCTGCATCATCGTCGGCTCGCCCACGATGCAGGCCAGCGGCCGGGCCTCGGCCATGCCGATCTGTTCGATCAGCCGGCGCACGCCGATGCAGCCGACCTCCTCATCATAGGAGAAGGCGAGATGCACCGGGCTGGAGGACACACGCTCCTTCAGCGCCGGCACCATCGCCAGCGCGGTGGCGATGAAGCCCTTCATGTCGGCGGAGCCGCGCCCGTAGAGCAGCCCGTCATCCTCTCTCAGCTTGAACGGGTCGCCGGTCCAGTCCTGCCCATCGACCGGCACGACATCGCTGTGGCCTGAGAAGATAAGGCCGGGCCGGTCCGCCGGGCCGATGGTGGCGAAGAGATTGGCCTTGCGCCGCTCTTCGTCGAAGGTCAGCCGCGATTCGATGCCGTGCCCGTCCAGATAGTCGCGGATGAACTCGATCGCGGCGAGGTTGGAGTTGCGGCTGACCGTATCGAAGGCGACCAGCCGGCCCAGCATCTCGGAGCTGCTTATGCGGGCTGCTGTCATCACCCCTCGGCATACAGGCCGGGTGCGTCCTCCGGCAGATGGCTTTTGAAACGGCGGACGCGGTCGCGAAGCTCGATCAGCTCGGCCGTCGGCAGCGCGATCCGGCAGGCGAGCGAGGCCGGCACTTCGGCGGCACGGGCGCGGAGCGCCTGGCCGGCCTCGGTCAGCTCGACGATGACCCGGCGCTCGTCCGACGGGTCGCGGCGGCGGCGCACCAGGTTCTGCTTCTCCAGCCGCTTGAGCAGCGGCGTCACCGTGCCGGAATCGAGGTCGAGTGCCTCACCCAGCCCGCCGACGGTGCGGGGCGAGCGTTCCCACAGCGCGAGCATGGCCAGATATTGCGGATAGGTGAGGCCCAGCGCCGCCAGCGCCGGCCGATAGAGGCGGGTCATCTGGTTCACGGCGGAGTAGAGGGCGAAGCAGAGCTGCAGGTCGAGCCTGGGCAAATCGATGGGCGGCGCATCTTCCATGTCCTTCGGCCGGACCGATGTTTTCAAAGCCATGCCTCTGCTCCAAATCTCAATGCGAACCTCGCGCGCCGCCGTATGTTTCGCGAACGATCCTATACGATTGAAACGGCATTGACAGTTTATCTTGTGCACAATTGAATTGCACGTTATAGAAAATAGTCAACGATTAATCACCTGGAGGAAATTTCATGCGTCTCAGCATTCTCGCCCTCGCGGCGACCCTGGCCGGCGGCCTCAGCGCAGGCGCGATGGCCGGCGACGCGCCCGCCGGCGGCGACGCCTTTCAGTTCAGCTTCACCTCGATCGACGGCAAGCCGATGTCGATGGCCGATTTCAAGGGCAAGACCGTGCTGGTCGTGAACACCGCCTCGCAGTGCGGCTTCACCCCCCAGTACACCGCGCTGGAGGCCGTCTATAAGAAATATCGCGACAAGGGGCTGGTGGTGCTGGGCGTGCCGTCCAACGATTTCGGCGGCCAGGAGCCGGGCTCCAACGCCGAGATCAAGAAGTTCTGCGAAGGCAATTACGACGTCGATTTCCCGCTGACCGCCAAATACGACGTGAAGGGCGACAATGCCCATCCGTTCTACAAGTGGGCAGCGGCGGTCGGCGGTACGCCGGCCGTGCCGGCCTGGAACTTCCACAAGCTGCTGATCGGCCCGAACGGCCAGCTGGTCACCGAGTGGCCCAGCAAGGTGACGCCGGACTCCTCCGCCGTCGAAACCGCGATCGAGGCCCAGCTCAAGGGCTGAGCGTAACCTTCGGGGCGCCCGGACCGAAGGAATTTTGGTCCGGGCAAAACCGTCCTATGGTTCGCCGCTTTTTCGGTGCTATAGCGACGGAAGTTGAGAGTGACGTCCGGTCGGCGCCGTCCAACCGAGGATAGATTTTGACCACGTTTCGTCTGCTGCTGGCCGCGCTCGCGACCGCTCTGTTCGCCGCCCCTGGGGTGTCTTTCGCCCAGGATGTGCCCGCCGACGGCCCGCACACCACCGTCAGCCTGATCGCCGAGACCAAGACGATCGCGCCCGGCCAGAAGCTCAAGGTCGCGCTGGTCGAGAAGATCCAGAAGGGCTGGCACACTTACTGGGTCAATCCAGGCGATTCCGGCCTGCCAACCACCATCGACTGGTCCCTGCCCCAGGGCTTCACTGCCGGCGATATTCAATGGCCGGTGCCCAAGCGCATCCCGTTCGGCCCGCTGGTCAGCTATGGCTATGAGGACCGGGTGGTCCTGCCGGTTACCATTGCCGTGCCGCAGACCCTGCCGACCGGCGGCGACGTCGCGCTGACCGGCCATGCGAACTGGCTGGTTTGCTCCAATGTCTGCGTGCCGGAAGAGGCCGACATTAAGGTCGTGCTGCCGGCCGCCGCCGGCCCGGCCGGGCCCGACCCGGCCAACGCCGCCGACTTCGCCGCCGCCCAGGCGCAGATTCCGGCCGACAATCCCTTCACCGCCACCGTGACCTATGACAAGGACCGTATCCGCATTCACGTCGCGACCGGCGATGCCGGCAAGCTGACCGATGTCGCCTTCTTCCCGCTCGACGAGGGCGTGGTCAGCAACGACGCCGAGCCCGAGATCGCCGCCGGCCGCGACGGGGTCACCGTCACGCTGAAGCGTGCCGACGACAAGAATAAGCCGCTCAGCGCCTTCAACGGCGTGCTTGCCTTCCACGATTCCGCCGCCGGCGAAGATGTGGCCAGCCATGCCATCAAGATCGCCGCTCCGGCCACCGCCGGGTCCGTGGCCGGTGGCGGAGGCGCCGCCGCTCCTGTCGGCGTCGTCGCCTTCCTTGAGGCGGTGCTGCTCGCTATTGCCGGCGGCATCATCCTGAACCTGATGCCGTGCGTGCTGCCGGTTCTCTCGATCAAGGCGCTGTCGCTGGTGCGGCATGCCCAGTCCCATCCGCGCGAGGTCAGGATGCAGGGGCTGGCCTATGCCGCCGGCGTGCTGGTCAGCTTCGGCATTGTCGCAGGCGCCCTGATCGTGCTGCGCGCGGCGGGGGCTGAGATCGGCTGGGGCTTTCAGCTGCAATCGCCAGTGTTTCTCACCATCATGATCTATGTGCTGTTCGCGGTCGGCCTCTCGCTCTCTGGCGTGTTCACCATCGGCGACAGCGTCGCCGGGCTGGGCAGCGACCTGGCGAACCGCGAGGGCTATTCCGGCTCATTCTTCACCGGCGCCCTGGCGACCCTGGTCGCCACACCCTGCACCGCGCCGTTCATGGCGGCGGCCATCGGCTTTGCCATCACCCAGCCTTGGTACGTGTCGCTGGCGGTGTTCGAGGCGATCGGCGTCGGCCTGGCGCTGCCCTATGTGCTGCTCGCCTTTTCCCCCGGCGCCCGCCGCTTCCTGCCCAAGCCTGGCGCATGGATGAACAGCTTCAAGCAAGTGCTGGCCTTCCCGGTCTACGGCACCGCCGTGTGGCTGGCCTTCGTGCTGTCGTCCGAGACGGGGAGCATCGGCATCACCGCGGCGCTGGCCGGGCTGGTGCTGATCGGCTTCGCCGCCTGGCTCTACGAGGCGGTGCGCAACGCCATGGGCGGCAGGCGCCTGGCCGGGCTGGCCGGTGTGGCCGTCGCCGTGATCGCAGCGCTGGTCCTGCTCACGGTCCCGGACGATGCCGCTGGAACGGCCAGCGCGGCGGAAACCACGAAGACCGCCGACGGCATCGCCTGGGTGCCATTCAGCCAGGCCAAGCTCGACGAGGCGAAGGCGGCCGGCAAGCCGGTCTTCATCGACTTCACTGCCGACTGGTGCATCACCTGCAAGGTGAACGAACGGGTGGCGTTCGGCGAGCAGGCGGTGAAGGATGCCATCACCGCCCAGGGCGTCGTCATGATGCGCGGCGACTGGACCCGGCGCGACGGCGCCATCACACGGGTTCTCGAAGCGAACGGCCGCGCCGGCGTGCCGCTCTATCTGTTCTACGGCAAGGGCGCCGGCGACAAGCCGGTGGTGCTGCCGCAGATACTGACAGCGGACGCCGTCCTCGAAACGCTGAAGGGCGGCTGATGCGCCTTCGCGCCGCCCTTGCTGCCTTTGCACTGCTGCTCATCACCGCGCCGGCCTTCGCGCAATATTCCGAGATTCCGCGCAGCCAGGACGGAATCGGCAAGGTCTATATGGGCCGCGAGATCGCCCATGTGATGGGGCATGAGGGGGCGGACTGGCTGGAGCGGCCCGAGCGGGTCAGCGAGGAACAGCCCGATCGCGTGGTCGACGCCATGCAGCTCAAGCCCACCGACGTGGTCGCCGACATCGGCGCCGGCACCGGCTATTTCTCGATCCGAATCGCGCGAAAGGTGCCGCAGGGCCAGGTCATCGGCGAGGACATCCAGCCCGAGATGATCGACCTGATGAAGGAGAACATCGCCAAGGCCGGCCTCTCCAACGTCCGCCCGCTGCTGGGCACGACCGAGGACCCGCATCTGCCCGCCGGCTCGGTCGACAAGGTGCTGATGGTCGATGCCTATCACGAGTTCGATATGCCGAAGGAGATGATGCAGGGCATCGTCAAGGGCCTGAAGCCCAACGGCCAGGTCGTCTTCGTCGAATATCGCGGCGAAGACCCCGCCGTCCCGATCCTGCCCCACCACAAGATGACCGTCGCCCAGCTGTCGGCCGAGATGGGCGCCGTCGGCCTGCACCTGGTACGCCAGTACGAGGAACTGCCCTGGCAGCATGTGCTGTTCTACGGACGGTGACTTTTAAGCCATAGTCGCATTGACCCTTAAGAACGCGGCGTAATCGTCTTCGCTCATCGTGCCGCCGGCCAGTTGGATCACCGCCTGAGCTGCATCCTCCTCGCTGGCGGTAAAGGCAAAGCCGTTGAGTTCCAGAAACAGGATCCCGATCACGAAGCCGGTGCGTTTGTTGCCGTCGACGAACGGATGGTTGCGCACGATACCGGCGGTGTGGATCGCAGCGAGCGCGATCACATCCGGCTCGGCGTCATAGGCGAAATGCTGCCGCGGCCGGGCAAGCGCCGATCTGAGCAGCCCCTCATCACGCAACCCACCGGCGCCGCCATGCAGCGCCAGCAGGCGGTCGTGCAATGTCAGGGCATCGCGTTCGTCGAGCCAGGCCGGCTCGATCATTTCGCCAGGACATGCAGCGTGTTGCGATACCGGCTCATGATGTCCTCAGCCTTCGCCATCTTCTGCTCGAAGGTCGGATCGAAGGGGGTCAGGCGATAGCTTCCATCGGGCGTCTCAAGCAGGAACAGCTGCTCGCCGTCGGCCGTGTTCAACCGATTGATGACCTCCTTGGGCAGCACGATCCCAAGCGAATTGCCGAACTTCCGGACCTTGAGCGCAACCATTGACAAGCCTCCAAGATGTTATGACCAATGTAATAACACCCAAGGCAAAGTAAAAGCCCTAACCGCCCACGATACGAGGACCTGCCCTGGCGGCACCTGCTGTTCTACGGTCGCGATAGTCGTCGGATTCCGCTTCGCAACCCAACCTACGTTCCTCTCGATGGCCCGTTCGAGCATGAACGGCCACCCCAAAGGCTGGCCTTACTTAAAATAATGAACTATCCCATCCCCAACACCGAGATTAGGGGGATGAGGAAAATGGGAAACGCTTGGCGCCTGGGGCTGCTCGCGTCGGTCTGCGGCTTGCTGGCCATGCCGGCCATGGCACAGGAAGTGACGACGAAGCTGGGCGGAAACGCCCAGACGGTGGCGGTCAAGGCGCATTCCGAGCCGGTGGTGGCGAGCGCCCGGCATCCGGCCGCGCCGGCGGGACAGAAGGCGCCGGCGGGCGTCGTCATCACGCCGGACGACATCGGCGGGCAGGTCACCGGGCCCAAGGGGCCCGAGGCCGGCGTCTGGGTGATCGCCGAGACGACCGAGCTGCCGGTCAACCTGGCCAAGATGGTGGTTACCGACGACCAGGGCCGCTATGTGATCCCCGATCTGAAGAAAGCCAACTACAAGCTCTGGGTCCGCGGCTATGGGCTGACCGATTCCGAATATGTCGTCGCCACGCCCGGCATGGCGGTGAACCTGACCGCGGTGCCGGCGGCGGATGCCAAGGCCGCGGCGCAATATTACCCCTCCAACTACTGGTATTCGCTGATCCATCCGCCGGCGGAGGACGCGTTCCCCGGCACCGGCCAGGACGGCAACGGCATCAATCCGCAATTCAAGACCCAGCAGAACTGGTTCGGCAACCTGAAGGAGAACTGCTCCTTCTGCCATCAGCTGGGCGACCAGGCGACGCGCGAGATCGGCGACAACAGCATCGACGGCTGGAAGGCGCGGATCGCGCTCAATGCCGGCATGAACAACAATTTCAAGCGCTTCGGCGAGAAGGCGGCGCTCGCCGTGTTCGCCGACTGGACCAAGCGCATCGCCGCCGGCGAGCTGCCGCACGAGACGCCGCCGCGCCCCACGGGCGTCGAGCGCAATATCGTCATCACCGTGCGCGACTGGGCCGAAGGGCGGCAGATCCACGACCAGGCGAGCTCAGACCATCGCGACCCGCATGTGAATGCCGGCGGCCCGTCCTATGGGCTGGGCGTCCATGACGGCACGCTGGAAATCCTAGATCCCAAGACTGATACGACCTGGTCGGTGCCGATCCCCGGCTGGAACCCGGTGTCGGATCACAATGAAAAGGCGGTGCCGCACGCCACGGTACTGGACCAGAAGGGCCGCGTCTGGGTCGCCGCGAACTATCGCGAGGGGCCGAACCCGTCTTACTGCACCGATCCGAAGAACCCCTACGCCAAGCTCTATCCGATGGATAACCCGCAGGCGCGGATCACCAATGTCTACGACCCGATGACCAAGAAGGTCACGATCATCCCGGAATGCGCCGAGAGCGACCATCTGAATTTCGACCGCGACAAGGACAACACCGTCTATTTCAGCGGCGAGTTCAGCGCGATGGGCTGGCTGAATACCCGCGTCTGGGACGAGACGCACGATGCGGAGAAGGCCGAGGGCTGGTGCCCGATGGTGATCGACACCTCGGGCGACGGCAAGATCGACCCCGATTCCATGAACTGGAACTTCATCGAGGACAAAGCCAGGGTCAACATGTCGGAGGGACCGCTGAAGCTGGCCGATCCGCATCACGACACGCTGATCCGCGGCTTCATCTACGGCATCGGCGTCAGCCCGAAGGATCAGAGCGTGTGGGGCGCCGCCTACCTGCCCTATGTGCCCGGCGGCATCATCCGCATGGACCGGGGCAAGCATCCGCCCGAGACCTGCAAGATGGAATATTACGAGCCGCCGCTGGTGAACGGGAAATATCTCGCCTTCAACCCGCGCGGTGTCGACGTCGATTCCGACGGCGTCGCCTGGGTGGCCTTCGCCTCGGGCCAGATCGGCCGTTTCGACCGGCGCGAATGCACCGTGACCAACGGCCCGACCGCGACCGGCCAGCATTGCGCCAAGGGCTGGAAGATCTATGACGCGCCGGGCCCGAAAGTGGCCGGCACGACCTTGGACTCAGACCACCTCTATTCGACCTGGATCGACTATTTCAACATCTTCGGGCTGGGCAAGGACGTGCCGTTCTTCCCGGGCACCAACTCGGACTCGCTGCTCGCCTTCCTGCCCAAGGCGGAGAAGTGGGTGGTGGTCCGCGTGCCCTATCCGATGGGCTTCTACGCCCGCGACGTCGACGGCCGGATCGACGATCCCAAAGCCGGCTGGAAGGGCAAGATCCTGTGGGCGCCCTATGCCGGGGCGGCGATGGGGCACCAGGAAAACGGCGCGCTGTCACACGTCGCCAGCTTCCAGATGCGCCCCGATCCGCTGGCGCATTGAGCGGCGTTACGCCGGCGTAACGATCCGCTCCGCCGGCAGGTGGATCGTCGCGGTGGTGCCCACGCCCAACGCGCTCACCAGCTCCAGCCGGCCGCCGTGGCGTTCGACCAGGGCCTTGGTCAGCGCCAGGCCCAGGCCGACACCGTCATGGCGGCGATTGAGCTGAGGCTCGATCTGGCGGAAGGCCTCCAGCGCGCGGGGAATGTCCTCCGGCCGCATGCCGATGCCGGTATCGGCGACGCTGAGCGCCAGCCCGTCGCCGTTCAGGCGGGCGGCGACGGTGACCCGACCGTATTTGGGTGTGAACTTGACCGCGTTGGCGCTCAGGTTGATCAGCGCCTGCTTGAGCCTGAGCCGGTCGCAGCGCGCCCGCGGCAGGCCGGCCGCGACATCGGCCTCCAGCCGCAGCGCATGCTCGTCGGCCCGGATCCTGAGCATCCCGACGCTGCCCTCGATCAGCTCGCCGATCTCGACCTCCTCCTCGTCGAGATGCACCTGGCTCATCTCGATCCGTGACAGGTCGAGGATATTGGTGACCAGCCCGTGCAGATACTGACCCGACTTGTGGATGTCGGCGGCATAGGCCTGATAGCGCCCCGACAGCGGCCCCAGAAGCTGCCCCTCCATGATCTCGGAAAAGCCCAGGATCGCGTTCAGGGGCGTGCGCAGCTCGTGGCTGATATTGGCCAGGAATTCCGTCTTGGCGCGGTTGGCGCTTTCCGCCTCCAGCCGGGAGCGCAGGC
>CAZNNJ010000140.1:0-10046 GCA_964574305.1 uncultured Rhodospirillales bacterium
AAGCCGCCGAAGCTGCGGACCAACTGGAATGTCGCCGTCGAGCCATCGCCGATGCCGATCGGCTGGCCCGTCACCGAGTTGTCGTCCTCATCGTTGAAATTGAATGCTTCGAACGACCCCTTGCGCGCTAGAAAGAACCCCAGAAGCGTACGAAATTCATTGTTCGCGTCGTCCCGCAGAAAGTTGAACGACAGCGTGTATTTCCAGCGCGGATAAAGCTGCAGCGCCGCGCGGGTTTCCATGCCCGACGCCGTTTCCTGGACCAGCGTCTTGAACATCGGCGTGCGCACGACGGGATATTCCAGCCCGGCGAGGGTGGGAAAGACTGCGAGGCTCATGATGCCTCCTATGTTGGTGGTTCAGGCCAGTGCGGGGTCGAAGCCGCGATGGGCGCCGCGCAGCGCCCTGGCGAGCGTGCTCTTATTGTCCATCAGAAGCCGTTGGAAGCTCGCGGCGTCGACGGCGTGGATATGGATGTCGCCGCCGGTTGGGCGGCTGCCGCTTCCGAGGCCCGCCCGCAGCGGCTCGGCGATATGGGCCGGCAAAACCATTTCGCGCTCGTGCAGCTGCGTCATCGGATTGAGGCCGGCGGGAATGTCGAACCCGCCCTCGGCCGAAAACACGTCATAGGCCATGACGGCGGCAAAGGCCGCGACGGCGGCGGCCGGCGCCAGGATCGGGCCGACATAGGGGATGCCGGCGACGGCGCTGTAGGCGCCCGAGGCCGCCTTGTTGGCATCGCCGAACACCGTCGCCGACCCAGACGCTGCCTGCGCCGCCTTCCCGGCGGCGTCCGCCGATGCGTGCGAGGCCGCGCGGGCGGCATCGCCGGCTTCGGTTGCCTGGGTCATGGTCAGTTCCGATGCGATCCAGTTGGTCGCCCGCTTGACCGCCATGTTGACGAAGTCGCTGACGATCGCGTTGCCGATATTGCGCAACGCCTGGCGGAATTTCTCCTGGCCGGTGATCATGCCGCTGAGCGAGGATGAGAAAGCGTTGCTGATCGGCCCCAGCATCTGCTGCCAGGCCTGCATCGTTTCGGCGATCGCTTTCTGATCGAGCTGGTGCAGCTTGGCATCATGCTGGAGCGTGATTTCGTCGAGCTGCGCCTGATATTTTTCATAGGCTCCAGCCTTGTCCTTCGCCGCCGCGTATTCGGCGTCTATGTCCTGCTTCAGCTGCTCGAACTTGGCGTCCTCGATATCTTTCTGCTGACGGATCGCCTCATCCGCCGAGATCTGATACAGCGTGCGCAATTCCTGAACATGCGCGGCCTCCGCGGCGAACATGTCCTCATCAGCCTTGCGCTTGGTTGAGGTCGGTTCGCCGGTCAACAAGGCTTGTTGGAAGTCGATTAATGCCTTGCGGCCGGTTTGCGCGCCCTCGCTGAGGCCGGCCATATTTTGCTGGATCGCCGCGCAAGTCTCGGAGAAGTGCCGCAGCGCCTCATCCAAACCGTCTTTCAGGTCATCGTTGGCGACCGCGAAGCCGATGTCGATCATGTTGTCGGCCAAGGCGGCCTCCATGAAAAAGCGCCCCTGAGGGCGCCATGTGTCTACGTCTCGAATCCCTCCAGCACACCGTCGCGGAAGTAGAGGGCATTGCCGTGGGGATAATCCCACTCCTCCCTGAGGCCTCTGCGGGTGTTCACGACCTTCCTGCTCAGCGGAGCGCCCCAGGCGCCTGCCAGCACCTCGTCCTCCCGCATGCCGAGCACGATGCCCGGCAGCCCACGCCTTTCGTCGGCGGCTTTTTTGGGAAGGTAATCGAGGAAGGAGGGATAGATGGCCTCCTCGGGTGGTGGCGGTTGCGTCAGAAACGCCACTGCCATCGTCCCGTGAGATATCTTCGTCCAACCGGAAGGCGCGCCGTCGAACGTTACCTGCAGCCATAAGTAAAGATCGCTGGCGCGTTCGAAGTCGCCCACCGCCAAATGTCCAAAACGGAAAGTGCAGTTGCCCGATTCTTGTTTCTGCGGGCAGACCAGCAGGCGATGTCTGCGTTCAATCCAATAGCCGTGGCCGACATAGGGTTGAATTTGGGCATCGAAGGCGGCTTGCTCCGCCGCCTGCTGGGCTTGATGCCGTTTCTCGTCCTCCGCGACCCAATAGGGACTGGGATGAGCGCAGGACGTAAGGAGGGGCGCGTCGATGAACCAAGCGGCCCGAAGCTTAAGGTCCCGCAAAATTCCCTCCCTTGCCGAAGACGGCCATCAGGTCCGACAGATCGTCGGTTCTCCTCGCGCTATCTTTATATTGTAACAGCTTTGAGAACAAAAGATGTATAGGGGGGAATTTCTGCCAATAGGCGGCGAGCTCGCGATATTGCGGCAGCGTCATCTCGTCGATCTCCGGCCAGCGGTATCCGCAGGCGGTGGCGATCAGCCCGTAGATGTCGCCCCAGCGGAAGGGCTCGCCGCCGGCGCTTCCCCCAATGCGGGGTTCCGGCGCTCCAGGCCCGACAGCACCGCGACAGTCGAGACAGCGTTCTGCAGCTCCGGCACTGTCGGCGACAGCTCGTCGAAGGCGGCGCGGGTGAAGTTCGGGTCGGCGGTCGTGATCGCTGCGGCGACGATATCACCCTGTGCCTCCAGCTTGGCCTCGCTGTCGATGCCCAGCTCGAGGAACAGCGGCAGGATCCGCTTCAGGTCGCGGAATTTCAGCGGCGCGACGGGAAAATCCCGCCCGCCGAGCGTAATCGTATCAGTCATCGAATCACTCGCTCAGCCAGATATTGCCGATATTGCCCGCCGGGTCGGCCGAGGCCTGGAAATCGAATTCCGGGATCATGAAATCCTCGTGCTTGAAGGCGAGCGCCAGCTTTGGCGCGATCACGGAGTTCAGCTGCAGGTTCAAGAGCTTGCCCTGGTATTGCTCGTTCAGCACTAGGCTGAATGTCGGCGCCGACCCCATCAGCTGGTTGCTCAGCGACAAGCTGACGCCGGTCGTCGTCGTATAGCTGTAGGTGATCAGCACGGCGGCATTGCCGTCGGCCGCGCTGAACGTATAGACGCCGGTGCCGCTGTTGACGGTGTACTGCCCGGCCGCCGGCCCGCTCGCCACCTGGGTCAGCATCGTGCCGGTCGCGGCATAGGCCACACCCAGATCGGCCACGAAGTTTGCGTGATTGGCGACCGTGACGGTGCGGGCCCCGGTTCCCGGCACCGTGCCGGCCTCGTTCAGCTGGGTCAGCGTATTGCCGGTCGAGAGCGTCTGGCCGAAGAACACGTTGTTGAAATTGGCGGCGCTGATCTTCGCCGCCTTGGCCTTGCCGGTGATCTTGAGCCCGCCGCGCGCCAGCGCCGCCGGCGCCTGGAACTGGCCGGTCAGCTCCTTGATCGTGAAGCTGAGGTCGAGCTGCACTTCTTGCAGCGTGCCGAACTGCGCGGGCGTCGCCAGTGTCGTATCGGTGCGGAGCGCGATCAGCGCCCCTACCCCGAATGCATATTGGGTCATGCTCAGATCTCCTTGATGGCGGTGATCGCGGCGCTGAGCGCGCCCAGGACGGAGCGCACATGGTTATAGGCCTCGACCGACTTCGCGACGGGGGAGCCGACGATATGCGTATTGAACCAGTGCTCGATGGCGGCCTCGATCGCCGGCACGCTGGGCAGGGTGGGAAGGACGGGAGCTGCTGGCGCCGCTGGCGGGATGTTCTCGGTCATGATGGCTCCTTGGGTTGGGAAATTTTCAGGGCGTGAGGATGTCGACAGGCACGATGGCGTAGGCATATTCGCCCAGCAGTCCTTCGTCGGTTTCGATGCGGCCGTTGATGGTGACGCGCCGCGCCAGCCCGCCCAGCGTCAGCACGCGGGCGGCATCGCCGGCGCCCAGCGACTGCTCGATCGCGTCCAGCATCGGGTTCAGCAGCGACGAGGTCGGAAAGCTCTTGTCGCCGGAATGGACATAGAGGACGAGGTCGAGATGCATGGTCCGCTTCAGCGGCTGCATGCCGCTCCACTCGACCGTCTCGCCCTTATAGATCTGGAACAGGGCCGGGCAGTTGCCGGCGCCGACATCCTGCGGCGCCTTCAGCCGCCGGCTGGCGATCTTGAGATCGGTCAGGCCGGTGGCGTTGCCGGTCAGATGCGCGAACAAAGCCGCCTGGATCGCTTCCCGGCTCATGCCAGCGCTCCTGCGATTGCTGCCTCGACTCCGCTGCGAGTATCCCCGGACAGGTCGGCAAGGGCGCTGCGCAGATAGGTATGGGCCGGATAGTTCACGTGTCGGCTATAGGCGCGCACCTGTACCTCCACCGGCCGGATGGGCTTGCCGAAGGCCTGGGCCTGCAGCCGCAGATGGGCGCGCACGCTCTCGCCGCCGCTGAAGCCATATTCCTGGAAAGCGGCATAGGGCATGTCAGCAGTCACGCGCGCAACGAGGCCGCCGGCCTGGTCCAGGCTTGCCACCAGCGATGCGCGCAGCGCGCCGCTCCTGGCGTTCAGGACGCCGCCTGACAGGTTGCCGCTCACCCGGTCGCGCAGCCGGGCCATGAGATCGGCCGCCGCTCCGCTGAGCGCGCTGTCCGCCTTGCCGGGCAGCGCCGCCAGCCGGTCCATCACGGCATCGGCATTCAAGGTCGCGCCGATCATGCGAGGTTCACCCGCGTATAGCGCGCGATCACGCTGGCGACGAACGGGCTGACATCCTTCTGCGTGTAGGATGTCGTCGCCATCCCGCCGATGCTTTCGGACGTTTTCCCCAGCCGGTCACGGCCGCGATAGCGCAGCCCGACCAGCTCCGTCACCGCCTCGGCGACATCGGCCGGCGCCGTGGCGTAACCTGCCGTATAGGTCACCGCGACATTGACCAGGCCGCGTCCGAACCAATGTCCGAACAGCAGCACGATATTGCCGTTCAGCCGCCAGCCGGACTCGCCCGGCACCAGCGCCTCGGGCACCACGGCGCCGTCTATGCTCAGCGATGTTACAGACGACACCGGTGTGTGCCGTAAATACAGCCGCCCGTTGCCCTTGCCGTCATAGAGCTCGTTATAACTCTGCTCCAGGATCGGCCGGCCGCAGGCCGTGACGAAGAAGGCGCTGGCCGCCGAGATCAGCCGGGCGAGCACCGCATCGTCGTTCGATTGCAGGTCGCCGCCCAGATAGGCCTTCACCTCGGCCATGGAGACGAGATCGCCGTTCGCCATGGGCGGTCCTCCGAAAAGAAAGGGCCGGTTCCTTGTGAAACCGGCCCGATGACAGACGATAAGGAGATCAGCCGTTGGCGATATTGCCGATCACGCCCATGGCGAAGGGCGCATAGACCGCCAGCACTTCCTCGGCATAGACGCCGAACTCATAGGCCCGGGTCTTCAGCGGCCAATCCATGCGGTAATAGTCGCGCCGGGTCTTCACCTCAGCCACGTTCGGCACGTTGCTCGACGGGTATTGCGCCGGCAGCGTTTCCGACCAGCCGATGATTGTGCCCGGCTGCACGAACGGTTGGTGCGTCACCGGGGTTTTTTAACCACCTGCCAGCGCGAACGGGTTGTAGTAATATTCGACCACGCCGTTGGCGACGATGGCGAACGGATCCTGCCCATCGGTGGTATAGCGCAGCAGCGGCGCGGACCCGCTCGACAGAACCTTGTTGGTGATGTTGCGCTGCTCCTGGCTGTTCACATAGAGGACGGTCGGGCTCACCTGATACAGGTCCCACATCCGCTCCAGCATCAGGTCGATCTCATTGACCGAGCCGCGGCCCGACGCGGTCAGCGCCGTGCCCACCCCGGCCGTCCCGGTGCCCAGATAGTTCACATAGGCGCCGGAGCTCGACTTGAAGGCAGAGGTCATCAGCCCGTCATAGGCCAGGCCCGGATTGGCCGAGCAGTCGGCGGTGATCGCCGAGGCGGCCTGCGTACCCGTGGCGAGCGGGGCGGAGAAGGTGGCGCTGTTGATCGTGGTGATCGCCTGCAGCTTCTCCGAACCGGCCGTGCCGACATACCAGGCATAGGCGATGGCACCGACGATCGGCGCGACCGAAGCCGACAGCACCTGGCCCAAGGTCACCGCCTGGGTCGCACCCGCTGACGGCGCCGAGGAACCGCCGTTCAGCGTGAACGTATTGCCGTCCGCGCCAGCGATGCTCTTCGAGGTGGCGACGCCGGCGGCGAGGCTGGAATTGCGATAGCCCTCATAGGTCAGCGCCACCGCGATCACCGAATAGGTCGCGGCCGGCAGCGTGCCGCCCGAACCTCCGGCCGACAGCGCCGGCGCAGCCGGGGTGCCCAGCTGCAAGGTTCCGTTGCCGCCCAGGAAGGCGTTCTCCTCCTTCAGCATCATCTTCTGGAGCAGGCGCATGGTGGCGACCGCCTGCACATCCTCGAAGCCCTGGCCGGCCGACACCGCTTCGAACGTCACCGAATCCTCCTCGCCCACCGTGGCGTAGGAGGCGGAGCGGGTGGAGGTGGAATAGCTCATCCGGCCGGAACGCTGCCCTTCCGGCACCCAGCCCATCGCGTCCCAGCCGGAGCCGATGATGGCGTTGACCTGCCGCCAGTTCGTCGCCGTGCCGGTGCCGCCGCCGACGCGCGGCAGCACGTTGCGGATCGGCGTCGCCGCCGGATAGAGGTTCTTGGCCGAGGCCTGCAGGTCATAAGCGACCAGACCGGTGCCGGTGGTAATCGTCTTGTTGAGGATATCGGGACCGGCCAGCGCATCCTTGACCAGCGCCAGCGTTTCCGCGGTTGTCGTACCGTTCATCAATCAGGCTCCATCGTGAGGGACAGGGCGCCTCCCGGCGCTCCCTTCGCCTTGCCCAAGGGCGCGTTGAATTTTCCGGCAGGCGGGCTTCACCGGCCGGAATGCATTGACCGCAAGGCTGCGGCACACTGGCGCGGTTGCGCGCGCGGCGCGGGCTGGCCTACCAAGCGGTGACGTTCTGATCTGGGTACCGAATATGCTGTCCAATATCGAAACTCTGGTCGCCGAGTTCGACCGCGCCAATGCCCATCTGGTCGCCGGCACCGAGGCCATGCTCGCCGGCTTCATCGCCGACCGCCCGACCCATGCCCGCTTCATGAACACGCTGTCGCTGCTCGAGCATATGGGCAGCCACAAGATCATGGCGACCCAGCATGGCCCAGGCATCGACCAGCCGACCTTGAAGCACCTGGCGGAGGAAACCCGCCACGCCTTCTTCTTCAAGCGCCACGCCAACCGTGAGGCGGGCCGGCCCCTGGAATACAGCGCCGCCGACATGATCGCGCCGCTTGCTGCCCGCCGCTATTTCCAGCGCCTGGAGGCCGAGATGGTCCGCACTTTCCCGGCGAACATCCATCCGCGTGCGGTCTACCTGACCATGTCGATGGTCATCGAATTCCGCGCCGTCTGGGGCTACCGCCTCTACCAGGCCGCGTTGGCAAAGGCTGGCAGCCTGGTCTCGCTTAAGAGCCTGCTGGCTGAAGAATCCGGCCACCTGACCGATATGGCCGAACGGCTGCGCGGCCTGGGCGAGTTCGATCTCGCCCGGCTGCGGCGGTTCTGCGCGGTGGAGACGGCGCTGTACGCGCAACTCCTGTCGGCGTTTTGCCTCATGCGTAGCTACGCTGAAGCTGCCTGAGAGCTTGAGTCGATAGTTACCGGCCTACGAGAACTCAATAACCCAGCCATCGGATTGGAAACATTTATTGCTGCGGAATCGGACTAAGTTCTATACCGAATTGGGGCATTTGGCTGGGATCGATCACATCAACATGTAGCCGCCCCGCGAGGTGTTCGACGCCATTGACTGTAGCGATTACCTCAACAACACCCGCCTTATCCAAAGTGAAATTATTTATCTGGATAAAGAAGTTGGAAATGTAGAATTTTGACCCATCATTTGCAGGCGGAGGTTCAGTCGGAGGAAAATCCACTCTCATGATTTCACCAGACTTTGTAGGTCCAGTGATCAGGATCGAGATCGAACGAATTGGATTGCCAACATCAGTCCGAACAAAAATCGGAACCATGACTTTGGCGAGAACTGGGACAGGCGGGCCAGAAAACGCGATCTTCGGCCCCCAAATCCCCATAAGGGACATCTTGCCTCCTACTTCAATGCGAACATCCTCGCAGAAGAAGGCGTGACAAAGGGTTGGCTCTGGCATCGCTACGCCGCGACGACGGCTAACTTACCGCCATCTTTTTCGGCGTCCCGGAACGCTGGTGTTGTTTGCACCGTGAGGGTGCTAGGTGCACCGTTCGTGTTCGGGTGCACCACATGACGCCGCAATACAAAATCCGGCTCGTATCCCAGGACCGCCGCGATCTCGCCAGCACGACCGATCGTCATGTCCTCGACGCCGACGAGTTGCCGATTGACGACGGAGCGATGCACGCCGAGTTGTCTCGCGATTTCAGCCTGTGTCAGTTTGCGCCCCTTCTTTTGCTCAGCCAAGGCTTTGAGGAGTTCCCGTCGGACCTTCGCGACAAGCCGACCGCCAGCTCGTTTAGCTGGGGTAATAGAAAGTTGAAATGACGGCATCTGGATCGTCCCCTGGTATGAACTTTGGCTCATCGAGCGGCATAACCTCGATCGCTCGGCGGACCTCGCCCACGAGCCCATGGTAAAGATTATGCTGCTTCACGTGCTCGGCCGTTAAAACGCGAACGGCAATAAAATGGTCCTTCTTGGGAAACCAACCGAAGATCCTGAGATCAGCTGTTTTGAGTTCCCAAACGCCATCTCCATGATGAACAAGCGGCTTGAGTTGACGCCCGTACGCCAATGGTTGGCCCGTCGCGTATTCATATGTAAGCGCATCGAGTTGTTCCAGCGGCTGAGTGTAGATGTTCCAACTCGATCCCCAAGTCGGCAATTCCTCCTGGAGAGTCGGCGCAAGCCTCGGAACGAGATATAGAAAACGCTCATCGAATTCGCCTGGTCCAAGCAGCACCTCCCATCGCAGGAGGTGCCATCCTTCATCAGCTAATGTGGCGAGTGTCGGCATTTAAGTCAACAAACCTGACGCGAGCTTTCTCGCAATTTCCCGGTGACCAAGATAGCTAGGCCTTCTCGATGATCGCTGCTAGCACCTCACGCACAAGGGCTGCCTCTAACTGGTTAAGTGGGCAACCCCGGGTGAGCATGCTTTTCATTATTTGCCCGGGTTGTACAGGAACTAGACGTCATGCACTTCCTGGCGCCTCGGTTTCTTATCTCGGGTTCGGCCCGGCTACGACGATAGTTCCTAATATCGAGCCTAGTCGTTGCAGGAAAGTGTCCGTTTCTCCTCCTTCAACGTGTATTCGCCAGCCGCTCGATCTGCCCCAGCGTCATCGGCCGGCGAAGCGCCAGCTTGGCCAGTTCGACCGGATCGGTGCTGAGCGGCTCGTCCCGCCGGATGCCGCCCAGGCGATCGGCGGATTTCTCGATCGGCACGGCCTTTAGCGCCGCTTTGCGTTCGGCCGGCAGGCTGGCGAGTGCCTTCCGCAGCGCGTCGCGCTCGGCGATCAGGCCGGCGATCTTGTCGGCCATCTCGGTGTCGTCTTCGCCGTTTTCGCCGTCATCCATGGCGCAGCCGTCGCAGGAGGCGCCGAGTGAGACAGCCTGATCATGGATCGCCTGGATCATCGAGAGATCGGCGGATGAGTTGCGTGCGCCGACTTTGCCGAGCCCGGCATCGTCCGCCTTGTACATGGTGAACACCGCCTCCGGGTTGGCCGGGCGATCGACCAGGCTGATCTCCGACAGCTTCACACCGGTGATCACATGCTTCTGCACCTTGTCGCGAGCGACCACGCTGCCGCCGATCGAGAAGCCCTTATAGACGCCGGCGGTCACTTTCTCCCATGCCGTGGGGTCGACGATGCGGGCGGCGAAATAGAGGCCGCGCTCGTCCATCTCCGCCTCGGTGGCGACGCCGATGGCCGAGGGCTGGTGCATCTCGCGGATATTGGCGAAGCGCATATAGTCGGGCAGGGCAGCCTCCAGCGCCTCGCGCTTCACGATCTCACCATGGCTGTCTAAGGCCTCGGTCGAGGCATAGCCGAACACAATGTGCTGGGCGTCATCCATCTTGGCAACAGGTGTGTAGAAGCTCAATGCTTCTTCCCATCTCGG
>CAZNNJ010000141.1:0-10016 GCA_964574305.1 uncultured Rhodospirillales bacterium
GGGGGGCCTATTTGCCGAGGGCGAATTGAACTTGGCGAACACCCGGTTGAAGCCGATCAAGTCGAAGAAGAACGGATCATCGCGCGGGCCGGCGAAAACACTGATGCCATTGCTGTTGATGACCGTCGGCTTGGGCTCCGGCGCCTGGATCGTCGGCTGGGTGACATTGCCGGTGATCGTCCTGCCGCTCGGCATCGTGATGGTGACCGTCTGCAGGCTGCCGGCGCCGTTCGTAAGTGGCGAGAACTGGGCCGTCACGAAACTGGTGAACGTACCCTTGCCGGTGAAGTCGAAGCCGATTTGGAAGATCACGTCCGGATCGTACTGATAAGAGGTAGCGAAGCGCGGATTCTCCAGCGGATAGGTCGACAGGACCAGGACCAGCCGCTTCGCGTTGTTCGGATCGCGGAACATGTAGACGTCGTTGATATCCGCCGCCGGATCATCGTCGACGACCGGCGAATCACGGTGGTCGGCAGCCATGACCGGCATGCCGGCGGTCATGAGCAGGGCAGCGAGCGCGCTCGCGGCGCTGAGTGCAAATCGTTTCGTCACGGGCGTTCCCTCTGTCGTCAATGTTGAGCCGTCGACGCCGCGCGCGATCTACACGCGGCTGCAGTTATTACGCCTCATTTCTGTGTCCGGATCATTACAGATCGATGACAGGAGAGATTATTTGAATCCTTACCAGAAAACACAGTTGATAAGTGCCAATAGGAGCAGCCGCGGGATTCGTGAATTGGGCGGAGGAGATGATTTTATCTTTTTTATTCTATAATCCGATTTGACGGTAACAATTAAAATGAGAGAAAATTTTTTGAAAATCAGTGCATGCGATCGAAATTCTGCGATGAGTGAAGCCGAAATATATCGCGCAACCGATAAACAGTTTAGCTTAAATACAATCCACATGCTTGACGTGTAACTCTCCGGCCGCGTCCGAAACCGACCGACGTGAGCGTTATACTATATCGTGAAGCCGCTTCGCCACGGCGGCCTCGATATCCGCCGAAACCGCCGCGATTCCCTTGTCGGCCGCGATGACCGCGCACCGGCCGGGCTCCGCCTGGGCGATGGCATGAAAGCCGGCGCGCACCCGGTCGTGGAAGGCCTCGCTCATGCGTTCGTAGCGGTCTTCGTTGCCCGGGCGGGCGGCGGTGCGGACGCGGCGGGTTGCAGGGCTCACATCCAGGATCAGCGTCAGGTCGGGCGCGAAATCGCCCAGCACCGCCTGACGCAATTCAGCGATAATTCCCAGATCGATCCCCTGGCCATAGCCCTGATAGGCGGTGGTGGAATCGATGAAGCGATCGCAGATGACCCACTGGCCCGCCTCCAGCGCCGGCAGGATCAGCCGGGCCATATGCTCGCGCCGGGCGGCGTAATGGAGCATCGTCTCGGTCAGCGGATCCCAGCGGCCGACCGCGCCGGTCACCAGCAGGTTGCGGATCTCCTCCGCGCCCGGCGTGCCGCCAGGCTCGCGGGTCAGCGTGGCGGAAATGCCCTTCCCGCCTAGCCAGGCAGCCAGCAAGCGGGCCTGGGTCGACTTGCCGGCCCCCTCCCCGCCTTCCAGCGTTATGAATCTGCCTCGGGAACTCAATTCTGTTTGTCGTCCGGCGAGGCCGAACTGGGCGGCGGGCCCTTGCGCGGGCTGCGGGAGGGGGGGGTGGGGTTGGGCCCCGCTCCCTTCGCCGCCGGTTTGTCGGCGGCGGGGGCATCGGCCGTGTCCTGCGGCACCTCGGGGCGCCCGCCCAGCATGTAATGCGCGGCCATCGCGATGCGCGGGAAGAAGCCCAGCCGTCCGACCGAGGCGCCGGCCTTCAGCGGGTATTCCTCATCCGGCAGGCCCGGCGCGGAGATCACCAGCTTGCCGATCTCCTGCCCCTGGACGATCGGCGCCTTGACCGCCTCCGGCATTCGGACGACCGCCTTCAGGCCCTTGCGTTCGGTCAGGCTCAGCGTGACCGCGACCGGCTGGTCGACGACCAGCGGCACGAAGGGCTGGTCGCCCAGCCAGGCCGCCTCGCGCTGGATTGCGTCGCCCGGCTTGAACAGGGTGAAGGCCTTGAATTCGTTGAAGCCGTAATCGAGCAGCGCCTGGGGATCGTCGGCACGGGCTTGCATGCTGGGCAGGCCGTTGACCACGACGACCAGCCGCCGCCCGTCACGCAGCGCCGAGGCGGTCAGGCCGAACCCGCCAGCATCGGTATGGCCGGTCTTCAGCCCGTCGACGCCGGAGCCTGCGTGATAGAGCAGCGGGTTGCGGTTGCCCTGCTTGATATTGTTGTAGGTGTACTCGAGCTCGCCGAAGAAATGGTAATATTCGGGGAAATCGACGACCAGCCGCTCGGCCAGGGTCGCGAGGTCCCGCGCGGTCGAATAGTGGTTCGGGTCGGGCATGCCGTGCGGGTTCATGAAATGGCTGTCGGCAAGGCCGATCTGCCTGGCCTTCTCGTTCATCTCATCGACGAACTGGTTTTCCGACCCGCCCAACCCTTCGGCCAGCACGACCGTCGCGTCGTTGCCCGACTGGATGATCACGCCCTGGATCAGCTCCTGGACCTTCACCCGGCCGTTGATCGGCAGGAACATCGAGGATTCGTCCTGCTTGTAGGTCTGCCGCCAGGCATGCTCGCTGACGGTGAATTCGTCGTCGAGCTTGATCTTGCCGGCCTTCAGCGCGTCGAAGACCATATAGATGGTCATCATCTTGCTCATCGACGACGTCGGCATGTGCTGGTCGGCGTTCTTCTCGTAAAGAACACGGTGGCCGGTCAGGTCGACCAGGATCGCCTGCCGGGCACTGCTCTCGAAGGCAAACGCGGACAGGGGACTGAGCAGCGTTGTGGCGGTGAGCGCTGCGGCGAAGGTGGCTTTGCGGGATATGCTCATGAGGCCATGATCCAGATAAATAAGGCTAATTAACGACGATCTTGGCGCCGTTGGCGCCGGCGCCGACGACCCGGTTCAACAGCTCGTCGGCCTGGTCGACGGTGGCGACGGGCCCGACCCGCACCCTGTAGAACATCTTGCCGTCGACATTGGCGACATAGATGTCGGTGCGGCCGACCCCGGCCAGCTTGGCCTTCAGCCGCTGCGCGTTGTCCTCGACCCCGAAGGCGCCGGCCTGGACATAGATCGCCGACGGCCGGACCTTCTGATAGGTCGCAACGGGCGCCGGCAGGAAGCGGCCGTCGACAGTCGATCCCTTGACCGTCTGCTGCGGCAGATTTTGCTGGATCAGCTGCTTCTCGTCCACTGTCGCGATGGCGATCGGTGCCGGCGCGCCGGTCTGGGCTTCAGTCGCGGCCTCGGCCGCGGCCACCTGCTGGGGCGGCGGCACGAAGGGCTTGGGCGGCGGCAGCGGCGCCTGCGCCACCGCGCCCGCCCTCGTATAGGTCGGCGTACCGGGCGGCAGCGCCGGATTCTCGTTGTCCAGGCCGGCGACATCGACCGTCAGCTGGCCCTGCTTGGCCGCGGCGGCCAGGATCATGCTCTCGCGCGCCATGATCTGAACCCGCACCTTGGCCGTTCCGGTCTTCTCATAGCCCAGCAGTTGGGCGCCGCGCCGCGACATGTCCAGGATACGGCCGCGCGCATAGGGACCGCGATCGTTCACCCGTACGACGATAGTGCGGCCGTTATCCAGGTTGGTGACCCTGACCAGCGACGGCATCGGCAACGTCCGGTGCGCCGCAGTCACCTCGTTCATATCGTAAAGCTCGCCGTTGGCGGTGATCTTGCCGGTGAAGTTCGGCCCGTACCATGAGGCGATGCCGGTCTCGTCGTAATCATAGTCGACTGCCGGCGTGTAAGTGACGCCATCGATCTCGTAGGGCTGGCCAACCTTGTAATAGCCTTGGGTCGGCCCGCCGTTGGTCCGCGAATAGGGACCAGTCCCATGCGACCCGGGCCCGCCCGATCCGCAGCCGCCCAGCAAGGCCGCTCCGGCGAACAGGAGAATACAAGCGGTGGCGCGCATCAATTGCCGATCCCGTCGGCGAGCATGTTCACCGCCAGGGCAAAATAGGTCGAGTGATTCCACTTCATGATGACCCGGAAATTGTCATAGACCAGGAAAGCCCGGCCGCCCGGCCCGTCGGGCTGGACGATCGAACCCTCGATCGTGCTCGCCGGCAGCTTGGCGCCGCCGGCCCTGTGCACGCCCAGCTTGGCCCATTCGCCGACCGTGTGCCTGGTGGGCAGGCCGATCAGCCCGGAATCGAAACGGGCCGGCAGCACGACCTCCCGCCCCCAGCTCTCATCCCGCTTCCAGCCCAGCGTCGACAGGTAATTTGCCGCCGAGGCGAAGACGTCGCCCTGCGTGTGCCAGATGTCGGGCTGGCCCGCATGGCCGTAATTGACGGCGTACCGCAGATAGGTCGACGGCATGAATTGCACCTGCCCCATCGCCCCGGCCCACGATCCCTTGAGATCCTCGGACTCGAACCGGCCATGTGCGAGGATCTTGAGCGCGGCGATCAGTTCTGCGCGGAAGAGGTCGGGCCTCCGGCCGTCGAAGGCCAGGGTGGCCAGCGCGTCGACCACCTTGAAGCTGCCCATCATATCGCCGAAGCCGGATTCGACCGCCCACAGCGCCATGATCACCTTGGACGGGACGCCATAGCGGTCCGAGACCGAGCGCAACAGCGCCTTGTGCTGAAGCTTCAGCTTGCGGCCCTTCGCGATCCGCTCAGGCTTCATCACGTTGGTGAGGTAACGGGCCAGCGTGATCGTCGATTCCGGTTGCTTCCGGTCCAGCTCCAGCACCCGCGGCAGCGGCTCGACGCCAGCGAGAGCCCGGTCCAGCGTCGCGGCCGGCACGCCCTGCGCAGCCGCGTCCCGCCTGAAGCCGGCCAGCCACTGCGCGAAATCGCCCCCTTGCGCCTGGGCCGGGCGCGCCATCCCCAGCATCAGCCCCAGAACAACGGCAAGCAGCGGAAATCCGTAGTTTTTCATGCAGATGCCAACCGAAATACACGATCAACCATGGAAAATCGGGAGAACCTCCCGCGAATCCGGGGCCTGTCCGACGCGACTCGCCCGCTGCCCAACATGATACGGCAGATGGCGAGGGTGTTGGGAATTTCGTGCCGTTTATGACGCTGCCGTTACGGACACGCCCATTCGGATGTCCGTAACCACATGTTTGTTATTGCTTATTTGCGGGGAGTAGATCAGAGTCACATTTCAATTCGCGAAATTTTTAACGGGAAGGGAAAAAAGTCATGATCGGGAAAATTGCTCTCGGCGCTACCGCTGCTGTCGCGCTGGTTTTTGCAGTGTCCGCCGCCCAGGCCAAGACCTGGCACTTCACCGCCAAGCTCGACGGGGCCAGCGAGTCGCCGGCCTCCAGCAGCAAGGCCACCGGCAAGGCCAAGCTGAGCTATGACGACGCCACCAAGAAGCTGACCTACGAAGTCGATTATAAGGGCCTGTCGGGCGACGCGGTCGCCGCGCACTTCCATGGCCCGGCAGACAAGGGCGCCAATGGCGGCGTCGAACTGCCGATCACCGTCGGCCCGTCGCCGATCAAGGGCGAAGCCACCCTGGACGACGCCAAGGCCGCCGATCTGGCCGCCGGCAAGTGGTATGTGAACATTCACACCGCCGCCAATCCGATGGGCGAAATCCGCGGCCAGGTCGAGCCGAAGAAATAATAGGGAGATAAAAAGAATCGGCGGGCTTCAACCGCCGGTATAAATGTCAGCTCAAGGGGGTTCGCGTTTCGGCGCGGCCCCTTTTTTGTTGTCCGCGGTCAGGCCGGGCCGCGCCATGCCGCCATGTTGCCGGAAATTGCAACCGTGCCCGGCCGACAACCGGCATCGCGGCGATACAAAAATCCGTGCGCGGGCAACGTTGCCGCATCGCGCAATGCTCCCGTAAGGTGCAACCGACTCAGCTTCCGTGGGAAGGCGCTCGATGCACGGGCCGGACAAGACCGAACAAGCGCCTGCCCTCGCGGACGTGCCGCAGGGCTGGGCCGCGCTTCTCTCGGGCCGCAATGCCATACGCTCCCTGACCTTGGCCGGCGGGGTCGCGCTTCACGCCATCAATGTGTTCATCGCGACCACGATCCTGCCGTCGGTCGTCCGCGACATCGGCGGCCTGCCCTATTACGCCTGGAACACGACGGCCTTCGTCGTCATGTCGATCCTGGGTTCGGCGCTATCCACCCGGCTGCTGGGGATCGCCGGCCCCAGGCTGGCCTACGCCCTCGCCGCCCTGCTTTTCGGCCTCGGCACGTCGGTCTGCGGCGCGGCGCCCGCGATGCCGGTCTTTCTCGTCGGCCGGGCGCTGCAGGGAATGGGCGGCGGAATGCTCCTGGCCTTCGCCTATACGATGATCCGCCTGGTGTTCCCTGAGAGCCTGTGGCCGCGTGCGATCGCGATCGTCTCCGGCATGTGGGGTGCGGCGACGCTGGTCGGACCGGCGATCGGCGGGGTCTTCGCCGAGCTTGGGATATGGCGCGCGGCCTTCTGGACGCTGGTCCCACTATGCCTGTTGTTCGCGGCCCTCGCGGCGGTGGTGCTGCCCAGGCCGACCGAAGCCCGGAGCGCGCAGCCGCCGCTCCCGGCGGCCCAACTGACGGTGCTGGTTCTCGCGGTCGTCGCCCTGTCCGCCGCCGGCATTGCCGAGGAGCGGGCATCGATCCTGACCGGCATCGCCACGGCGGCGGCGTTCCTGGCGGTCCTCGTGCGGATCGAGCGCCTGAGCCTGAGCCGCCTTTTCCCGGCCGAAGCCTTCCGGCCCGCCGGACAGCTTTTCGCGCTTTACGCGACCTTGTCGCTGCTCGAGGGCTCGGTGACGCCCTGCGAGGTTTTCACCCCCTTGTTCCTCCAGGTCATTCACCGGCAGCCGCCGCTTCTGGCAGGCTATCTCGCCGCCTTGCTGGGCGTCGGATGGACGGCCGGCTCGTTCCTGACCTCGGGCGCAAGCGGCAGGACGGTTGGCCGCTCTATCGCCGCCTGCCCGATCCTGGCGCTCGCGGGCATGCTCGGGCTGGCGATGCTCCTGCCGCGAGCCACCGACGGCAGCTGGGTGGCCCTGGCGCCCCTGATCGCCGCCTTGACCGCGGTCGGGCTCGGGATCGGCATCGCCTGGCCGCACCTGCTGTCCCGCGTGCTGAAATCCGTCCGCCCCGGCGAGCAGGATCTGGCTTCGGCATCGCTGACCACGATGCAGCTTCTCGCCACTGCCATCGGCGCGGCCCTGGCCGGCATGATCGCCAACTTCGCCGGCCTCGCCCACCCTGGCGGCCTCGCCGGCATCTCCCGCGCGGCGCTGTGGCTGTTCGCCATCTTCAGCCTGATGCCGGCGCTGGCGATCCTGACGGTGCGGCGAAGCCTGGCCGCACCGGTTTCAGCCGGCATGCCGGCAGCGGCCGCGACAGAGCCCTGAGCCACGGCGACCGCCGGCCGGCCGTCACGAACATCGGCATGGGAGCGGGGCGTTTCCTACGGCTCGAGGAAGTGCCACGCCCCGTCGACCCCGTTACCCAAGGGCTGGTCGGGCGAGTCGTGATAGTGCAGATAGACCGGATGGCCCTTGTAAGCCCACTGGTGGCTTCCGTCATAGCGATCGACGATGGACCAATCGCCCAGAGCCTTGTCGGTGTCAGCCACCATCAGCGGCGGCCAGGCCCCGTCGCACCCGAGATTGCAGGCCGATTTCCCCGTCGAATCGCGATCGAAGACATAGAGGCTCAAGCTGGAAGGGAAATGCACATACTTCCACGAGTTCTCGTAGTGGACGAGGGCAACGTTGCCGGGATGTTCGGTCTTGGCGGGCGCTTCATTACCGGCCAGGGCCGCGCTCGCGCCCAGGGCGAGCGACAGGAACGCCATCAATGGAAATGCAACGCTTCGCATCGAAGTCCCTCCGGGCGCAAGTACCGCGCCAAATAAAATGGGACATAGAAAACCAACGCGTTAGTCGATTACTTTACCACAGGAGATCGCCGATTGGCAATCCGCCAAGTCAAGGAAGCCGACCGCGTTCGCTACTCGCGGCCTGTTGCGGACGATTATAGCGCCTTCTGCTAAACTGCCGGCTGCGAACCAGGAGCGCGAACGGCGGCGGGCTGGCGATCCGGTCAGCATCCACGAAGCAACGGGAAGACAAATGGCTGAGCTACGCAAATCGGTGATCGCGGCGTTGATCACCGTCTGGTCGATTTCGGCCTACGGCCAGAACGCCACCAGCCCGTCGAAACCGTCTGCCGGCGACGTGGCGGACGCCGCGAAAACGATGAAAGACGCCTCCAACTTCATGAAGGCGAAGCGCGCCGAGGCAGCAGCCTGCGAGGACAAGATCCGCAAATCGGACGAGTTCCGGCCGATCGCGCGGCGCATCCCGCCGCCGGGCGGCAAACCCGCCCCGGCCCAGCTCGCCGACCGCGGCCCGATCAGCGGCGACGAAGCCCGCGCGATGGCCGCGGTGGCGCCGAAATTCCGGACCTGCCGATCGATCTGGGAGGAAGCCGAGACATCGCTCGTTCCCGCGATGGGCCCGGTCCTGAAGACGTATGAGGAGAAGCACGCCGCCATCGTCGCCGACCTCGTCGGCCGGAAATTGCCCTGGGGCGGCTATTACCGGGCTCAGATGGCGCTGTCGGCAAATCTGAAGGCGCAGCGGGGAAAAACTTGGGCCGCCAGCGGCCGGAACGCCCAACCCGACTGACGATGTGCGATTTTTCTCGCTGGTCCCTCAGGCGTACGCTTCGCCGACAACACGGATGCGGCCGTTTGTGCGATTGCGCGGCTTCGTCTTGCCCACGATCTCCACGTCTTGGCCGAGCGCAGTCAAGAGGCGCATCAGGCGCTCGCTGGAGAAGTTCGCGAGCCGTCCGTTGAGCAGCGCCGACACCTTCGGCTGATCGATGCCCATGAGCCCCGCCGCCGCTACCTGGGTCAAACGGCGCCGCTTGATCACCTGCCGGATGTGGCTGGCAAGCTGGGCCTTGGTCAGTTCCTCTTCAGGCTCCGGCAGCCCCATGTCGGCAAAGACATTGCCGCTGCCTTCGGTCACCGGGATAGCATCTCGCGTTTTGACCATTGCTCGTAGTCCTCTTTCGCTCGCCTGAGCCGTTGATCGATCAGGTCCAGTTCGGTCCTTGGGGTGGTCGCGCCGCGTTTTGATTTCTTCTGGAAGGCATGCAGCACATAGACGGCCTTGGCAAAGCGCACGGTGTAAACGGCGCGAAAGGTATCGCCGTCGAAGTCATCGACGATCTCCAGAACGCCCGCATCGCCAAACCCCTTGAGCGGCTTCGCGTAGGGAGCCTTGCGGCCGATCGGCGCTTCCCAAAGCGCACCGCCAACCCGTCGCCGCACATCCTCGGGGAACTCGCTCAGGTCGTCCTTACTGCTGCCGATCCAGCGCACCGGCTTGAGCCGATCATTGCCAGACGCACTCACCACGCCTTTCAGCCTCTTGAATATATGCCTGATCAGGCATATATTCAACCGATTCGGCCGATTGTCACCTATGTCTTAGGCACGATTTGTTACCTATGTGTCCGGGCCGGACAGGCGAAGGGTGGCGGATGGGGTGGGAACCATATTCAGCCGCAACTAATTGAAATGATTCGCATTTTCTGACTACCTCGAACTAAACCTGCGTCCTGACCCCAGCACGAAAACAGGCGCGTCACCCCCACCTGAATGTCCGGTGCGTCAACTTGGCACGGTCGGCGTAAGCGCCGACTCAGCCGCGCCGGGACGCCAGTTCGCGTCGAAGATCATCGAGCTCGCCTTTCAACGATTCGATCAGCGTGCTCATGCCGGCGGCTACCTTGCGCAAGCCGTCGGTCGGGGTGCCTTCCTGAAGCTTGGCAATGAGCTCGTAACCGAGCTTGATTCCGAGCTCATCGGTCTCTATCGCCAGTTCCAGCATATCGGGTGACATTTCGCTGAAATTCGCCATGTTTATGCCCCTCGGCCTGCGCTGCCCGACCATACCCTTGTCGGGCTAAGAGGAACAGACATGAGCGACATTTCGCGGCCTACCGAGAA
>CAZNNJ010000142.1:0-9981 GCA_964574305.1 uncultured Rhodospirillales bacterium
GTGCTCAGCGGCATTTGGGCTTGGCGGTGCATGCACCTGCCGATCTGGGGGCGGTGGGCGCTGCCCTATGCGATCGGCTGCTCGGCCGCCTTCTGGTTCATCGAGCGTCTGGCCGTCGTGGCGCAATAGCCAATCGGCTCTTAGGGGAAAGGTATCATGAAATATTCCGTTCTCGCCGCCGCGGCACTGCTCTCGTGCGCAGCGCAAGGGGCGACGCCGGCAGCGGCGCCGAGCGACCGGCTGGCCCTCTTTGGGGAACTCCACCTCCATACCGGCTTCTCGATGGACGCCATAAGCTTCGAAGGTGCGATGATCACGCCGGACGAAGCATTCCGCTTCGGCCGGGGCGAGGAAATCGACTATTTGGGTGGCAAGATCCGCCGGCGCGAGCCGCTCGATTTCATGGCGGTCACAGATCATGCCGAGAACATGGGCGTAGCTTACGAATTTACGCGAGCGGAAACGGCGGCCGGGCAGAGTGACGTCGGCCTCAGATTCCGTGATTGGTTGGCGAAACGAGACCACTACGGTTTCAGTGAGATGTTCGCCATCGCCAATAAGCCGCCACCGGGCGTCGACCCGAAGGCGATCATCCGGTCTGCCTGGCAGAGGATGATCGACGCGGTAAAGCAGAACTATAGTCCCGGGAAATTCACGACCTTGCTGGGATACGAATGGACTGCCGCGACCGGAGGGCCTGACCTCTACCAGAACCTCCACCGGAATGTGATTTTCCGAGGCACGGACGCGCCGCTGCCCTTCACCTCCAACGATTCTGTTCGGCCGGAAGATCTGTGGAACTATCTCGAAGAGAACCGCAAGCGCGGCATCGAAGCACTCGCGATCCCTCACAACGGTAACGTCAGCAACGGCCTGATGTACGATTGGGTCGATAGCGACCGAAAGGCCATCACCAAGGCCTACGCTCTTCGCCGAGCGCTCAATGAGCCGCTGACCGAGATCGTTCAGACCAAAGGGCAGTCCGAGACGGATCCCATCCTCTCGCCGAACGATGAGTATGCCAATTTCGAGGTCTATGAAACGCTGCTGACCAAGAGCATCAAAGGCAAGCCGCACGGCAGCTACATCCGCGAGGCCTATGGCCGCGGCCTCGTGATCGAAGCGCGGACAGGTGCAAACCCGTACAAGTATGGCGTGGTAGGCGCCTCCGACCTGCATAGCGGTTTGAGCGACAGTCACGAGGATACGTTCTACGGCGAAGCCGGCGCCAAAAGCGGAGCGGTGCCGAGCGAGAAGGAAGCCGCTGAGATATTGGGTTTGGAAAAGGCCCGCGATCCTTCTCAAGTCGTGAAAGTGGAATTGGGCAGCGCTGGCCTCACCGGCGTTTGGGCCGACACCAACACGCGCGAAGACGTGTACGATGCGCTCCGCAGGAAGGAGACCTTCGCGACCTCCGGAAACCGCATCAAGGTCCGCTTCTTCGGGGGCTGGGCCGACGCGGCGGCGATGTTAAAGAACGGACAATGGGTTAAGGCCGCCTACGCTCAGGATGTGGCGATGGGGAGCAACCTTCCGGCCCGTCCTTCAGACGCAAAAGCTCCGAATTTTCTTCTCTGGGCGCTGAAGGACCCCTCGGCGGCCAATCTCGATCGCATCCAGGTGGTGAAGGTCTGGCTCGAAGGCGACGATTATCGCGAGAAGATTTTCGATGTCGTGATCTCTGATGGAAAAGCGACGGCGGACCACCGGCCCGGCAGTACCGAGTTTCTGACTGCCTGGACCGATCCGGAGTTCGATGCCGCGAAGCCGTCCCTCTACTACGTCCGCGTCTTGGAGGTGCCCACGTTGCGCTGGTCGACGAGATTGGCCGCCCGCTACAACCTCCCCGCCCCGCAGGGCGTTCCGCCGACGATCCAGGAGCGCGCCTGGTCCTCACCGATCTGGTACATGCCATCACGACCATAACGGGCGTGCCATGGATAAACCTCGCGCGACATCAGTGGCCGCTTTGCGCCAAAGGCCGACACGGCTGTTAATCAAGGACGGTAGCGGAGCGCCTCGACAACGAGAGCGAGCGCCGGAGATTGTTGTCGCCGGCTCGGATAGTAGAGGTGATATCCGGGAAATGGCGGGCACCAGTCCGCCAGGAGCCTTACTAGGCGTCCCGCTTCGATCGCGGGACGGACATAGTCGACCGGCAGATATGCTATTCCCAAACCATCGCACGCGCCTTGTCGCGCGAGCGCGATATCGTTGACCGTGAGTTGCCCCTCGACGCGGGCGTTAAGCATTCGTCCGTCCTTCTCGAACTCCCAGGCATAGAGACCTCCAAGCGTGGGAAAGCGCAGATTGATGCAGCTATGGCTCGCAAGATCAGACGGCGCCTCAGGTACGCCTCGGTTCGACAGATAATCGGGCGACGCGACGGCAGCCATCTGCATATCCGGACCTATCCGCACCGCCACCATATCCTGCGCGATCGTCTCGCCCAGCCGTACGCCTGCATCGAATCGTTCGGCCACAATATCGACGAACCCTGCGTTCACACTGAGCTCGATATGAATGTCGGGGTAGGCCTTCAATAGTCCCGTAAGTGCCGGTTCAAGGATCATCTGGGCAGCATCGATGCCGGTCGTGATCCGTATGGTGCCGGCGGGCTTGTCGCGCAGCTCGCTTACAGATTCCAACTCGGCTTCGATGCCGTCGAAATGTGGGCCGATCCGGTCCAGCAGGCGCTCGCCGATGTCGGTCGGAACGACGCTGCGGGTCGTCCGGCTAAGCAGGCGGACACCAAGCCGTTCCTCCAGGCCACGAATGGCATGGCTTAGGGCTGAGGTGGAGACACCCATCTGCGCCGCGGCACGGGTGAAGCTGCGCTCGCGCGCGACGGCCTGGAAGGCGAGCAGTGTGTCGATGTTCGATCGGGGCATTGTTGAGCCTTATTCAAGACCGCATCCCGATTGTCCGCTCTAATCGGAGCTCGCGCCAGCCCCTACATCGAAGGCCGGAAGGAGGACGACATCATGACCAATGAAAAGAAACCGATGCGGGCGCCATGGAGCGACATTGCGCCCCGCCTGACGGAGATCACCGATACGGTCCTGTTCGACGATGTCTGGCAGCGGCCCGGACTTAGCCCGAGGGACCGCAGCCTGATCACAATGGCGAGTCTGATCGCGCTCTATCGCAGCAACGAACTGCCCTTCCACATCAAGCGAGCGCTCGAGAACGGCGTCAGCCGTGAAGAGATCATCGAGGTGATCACGCACCTGGCCTTCTATTCGGGGTGGCCTACCGCGAGCACGGCTATCGCGATCGCACGGCAGGTGTTCGAGGACGCCGAAACCCAAACTGGCAAAGGACTCTAAAAATGCAGACGCGTGAACTTGGCCGCAGCGGCCTCAAAGTCTCGGCCATCGGTCTGGGTTGCATGGGCATCAGCTTCAGCTACGCGACCAGCCTGTCGAAAGAAAACGGCGTAAAGCTCATCCGTGACGCGGTAGAACGCGGAGTCACCTTCTTCGACACTGCCGAGGTCTACGGCCCCTTCGTCAATGAGGAGGTGGTGGGAGAGGCCTTGCGTCCGTTCCGGGATCAGGTGGTGATCGCCACCAAGTTCGGCTTCGATATCGACGCCGCCACCCGGGAGAATCGCGGGGTCATGAGTCGGCCGGAGCATATTCGGCAAGCCGTCGAGGGATCGCTCAAGCGTCTCGGCGTCGGGACGATCGATCTTCTCTACCAGCATCGTGTCGACCCAAGCGTGCCGATCGAGGATGTCGCCGGCACAGTCAAGGAGCTGATCGCCGAAGGCAAAGTGAAACAATTCGGGATGTCCGAACCCGGTGTTCAGACTCTGCGCCGTGCTCATACTGTGCAGCCGGTCGCCGCTGTTCAGAACGAATATTCTCTCTGGTGGCGTGCGCCGGAGACTAACGGCGTCCTCCGGGCCTGTGACGAACTCGGCATCGGCTTCGTGCCCTATAGCCCGCTCGGCAAGGGCTTCCTGACCGGCGCGATGACGAAGGACACGAAGTTCGGCGAAGGCGATTTCCGCGCCAGTGTCCCACGCTTCTCCCCCGATGCGATGACGAAGAATCAGGCGCTCGTCGACCTGCTGAAACGTGTCGCGGAGGAGAAGAACGCTACACCCGCGCAGATCGCTCTCGCTTGGCTGCTGGCGCAATGGCCGTATGTCGTGCCGATTCCGGGAACGACCAAGCTCCACCGCCTCGAAGAGAATATCGGCGCCGTGGACATCCTCCTCACGGACGCCGAGCTCGACCGGATCGAGGAAGCTGCCGCGGACATCGAGATCGAGGGCGAACGCTACGCGCCTGCCCAACTGGCGATGGTCGGCCGTGACGCGCCGCCGGCTGCCGCCTGATCCCAAAATACAGACGCGGAGCGCTAGCCCGCAGAACGAAAGGTAGCTGCCATGATATTGGACGAGACATTCACCCTATCCAACGGGGTCGAAATTCCGAAACTTGGGCTCGGCACCTGGCTGATCTCAAATAGCGAAGCCGCAGGGGGCGTTCGCAGCGCGGTTGAGGTCGGTTATCGCCATTTCGATACGGCCCAAGCCTATGGCAATGAGCGCGGGGTGGGTGAGGGTCTACGCACCAGCGGCATTCCTCGCGAGCAGTTCTTCGTTACCACCAAGCTTGCTGCCGAGTGCAAAAACTACACCGAGGCCAAGCAGCTCATCGAAGGTTCATTGGTGGCGTTGGGAACTGGTCACATCGACCTGATGCTCATTCACAGCCCTCAGCCCTGGTCCGAGTTCCGCGGAGGCCGGCACTATCACGCGGGGAATCTTGAGGCATGGCGGGCGCTCGAAGAGGCGTATGAGGCGGGCAAGCTCTGCGCGATCGGCGTCTCCAATTTCGAGCGGGACGACCTCGACAATCTGCTCGACCATGGCAGCGTCCCGCCGATGGTCAATCAGATCCTCGCCCATGTCGGCAACACGCCATTCGACCTGATCGAGTACAGCCGGAGCAGGGGCGTTCTGATCGAAGCCTATTCTCCGGTCGCCCATGGCGCGGTGCTGGACAGTGCCGATCTGCGGTCGATGGCCGAGACATATCACACAGACGTCGCCCAGCTCTGCATCCGCTATTGCCTTCAGCTTGGGCTGCTCCCGCTGCCGAAGACCATCACGCCCGCACATATGCGCAGCAATGCCGCGCTCGACTTCGTGATTTCCGACGCGGACATGGAGACACTGAAGAACGCCGAAGCTCTCAAGGACTACGGCCAGGCCGACGGGTTCCCGGTATTCGGCAAGAAACGGCAGGTCCACACCGCCGCACTGGAGGGCTGAGATGAACCCGACTTATGACTTCAAAGGGCAAGTTGCCTTCGTCACCGGCGCGGCGATGGGGATGGGCCTCGCCGCGGCCCGCGCCTTCGCCCAGAACGGCGCATCCGTTGTGCTGGCCGATCGGGACGGAGCGCTCGCTGAAAGGGAAGCGGCGAAGATCGTCGCGGAGGGCGGCATCGCGGTCGGCGTTGCCTGCGACGTCACCGACGAGGTGCAGGTTGCCGCCGCGGTCGATCGCGCGATCGCCGAATATGGCCGGCTGGACATGGCGTTCAACAATGCCGGCATCCAGGTTCCGCCGAATGATGCCGCGGACGAGCCGGCCGAGAGCTTTCATCGCGTGACGGCGGTCAATCAGTTCGGCGTGTGGGCGAGCATGAAGCACGAGCTGCGCATCATGCGCTCGCAAGGATCGGGTGCGGTTGTCAATAACTCATCGCTGGGCGGGCTGGTCGGCCTGCCCGGGCGGGCCGCATATCACGGCACCAAGCACGCCGTGCTCGGCATGACCAAGAGCGCGGGCGTCGAATATGCGCCCCGCGGCATCCGTATCAACGCCATCTGCCCCGGCACGATCGACACGCCGATGGTACAGGAGATGCTGAGAGGCCAATCGGATGCCATGGCTGAGATCATGAAGGAGCAGTCGATTGGACGGCTCGGCCGGGCGGAAGAGGTTGCAGCCGCCGTGCTGTGGCTGTGCAGCCCGGGCGCAAGCTTCGTGGTCGGAGTCGGCCTGCCGGTCGATGGTGGTTTCACCGCACACTGAGCGTTGCGCTGTTTCGGCATGTGAAGCGCACGCGTTCTTTCAGGGGGCGGTCGTTTTCGCGCCTATTCTCAGCCTGGAGTTTCCATTCCTTCGCCGACGGCGTGCGCGGGACTGCTTTTGATCAGGCGTGGCGTGTTGCAGTAGTTTGCCCAAGCGTCCATCAGCTTGCGTCGCTTCATCATTAAGTCGCCGCGCCGGTACGCTGCCTCGGTCTTATCCTCGATCGCATGAGCCAGGGCCATTTCGCTGATCTCATTCGCGAAGCCGGTTCGTTCTGCGGCCCAGTCCTTGAAGGTGGACCGGAAGCCATGCGGCACGATCGCCTCGCCGTTCACGTCGCACCAGTGCGGGGGCTGAGTTTTGCCGTTCATGCGCCGGATAAGCATCTCCAGAGCCATGTTCGACAGCGGGCGCCCCTTCTTAAAGCCCGGAAATATATAATCGCCCTCTCGGGCGAGCGGACGAACCTTCTCTAGAACCGCCAGCGCCGCGGGGGTTAGGGGCACGCGGTGATCGCGGTCGGCCTTCATCCGCTCTTTCGGGATGACCCAGAGCGCGGATGTTCCAGTACCCGTGATTTCTGGCCAGCGGCCCTCGAGCACCTCGTTTGTTCGGCCAAGCGTCAGAATGAGGAATTCCAGGGCGTACGCCGCGACGGCAGTTTCGCGTGTCCGCAGCGCGACCAGAAACTCGCCGATTCGCTCAAAGGGCAGGGCGGGGTGGTGTCGTACTTCCTGAATGTCGGACTGTTTTGGAAGTACCATGGCGAGGTTGCCGCGCCATCTGGCGGGGTTTTCACCGCTGCGCTGCTTATGGACTTTCGCCCAGTCCAGCACGCTCTCAATGCGTCCTCGCACTCGGCCGGCTGTTTCGGTTTTCGTATGCCAGATGGGCCGAAGCAGCTGCAGAACCAAAGGCTCGTCTACGTCGCGGGCGGGTAAGTGCCCGAACACGGGATAAGCATATCTCTCCAACGTGTTGCGCCACTGCGTCACGTGCTTCTCAGTTTTCCATGCGTGCTTGTTGTCGGTGATGTAGCCTTCCGCACATTCTTTAAATGTCATCCGGCGCGCGGCGTCCTCTACCTCCGCACGTTGCTGAGCTTCTCGAACTTCGATCGGGTCCTTGCCTTCTTCCCGCAACAGCCGGCAAGCGGCCGCCCTTTCCCGTGCGTGGGCTAGAGTGATGGTGGGGTAGGGGCCGAGCCCCATTTCCCGTTCGCGGCTCTCGACTCGGTAACGGAATATCCAGGATTTCGTCCCGCTGCCACCGACCTGAAGGTACAGACCGCCACCGTCTCCATATCTGCCCGGCGGCATCTCTCTGGCGATCACCAGTGGCTTCAGCTTGTAGATTTGGCCCATCTGACCCACACCCCAACCCCCGCGCAAGGGTTAGACTATGGTGAGCGTCGGTGGACGTGTCTAGAAGGCAGATTTTCGAAGTATCTGGAAATGCTGGGTTTTTGGAGCACCGGTGGACGGTGGTGGACGCTCCTAAACGCCAAACTGGCTCCGGGGGCCGGATTCGAACCGGCGGCCGATCGGTTAACAGCCGATTGCTCTACCGCTGAGCTACCCCGGAATAACAGCGCATCGACTCACCGTGCCGTGCGAGGCGGTGCATATAGCAAACAGATTCGGCGGACGCCACCCCATGGGGTGAAAAAGCGAGGCCGAGAAACTCAGCTTGGAGGCACGGGCCGGAATCGAACCGGCGTACAAGGATTTGCAGTCCTCTGCGTAACCATTCCGCCACCGCGCCTTACGCGAAGCCAAGGGCGGCGATACAAACACCAGCCCGCGCGGCGGGTCAAGCGGGCCGAGACCGTTCCAAACAGAAACCAGGGCTCTCCGCCTAAAGAAACCCGATCAGCGCTGCTTTTGGTGCAGCGCCTGCTCGACCACCGGCAGGATGCGGTCCACCATCACCTCGACGCCCCTCTGGTTGGGATGCTCGCCGTCGTCCTGGATCAGGTTGGAGTCGGACGACACGCCTTCGAGGATCGAGGGATAGAGCGGCACGCGGTGCTTGGCCGCCATCGCCGGATAGATCGGGTCGAACGAGGCCTGGTATTCCTCGCCGAACGAGGCCGGGGCGACCGCGCCGCAGAGCAGGACGCGGACATGCGCGGCCTTGATCCGCTTCAGCATCAGGTCGAGATTGGCCTTCGACACCGCAGGGTCCAGCCCCTGCTCGGCGTCGTTGGCGCCCAGTTCAAGGATGATGAGGTCCGGCTTGGTCTTCAGCGTCTTGTCCAGCCGTGCCAGCCCGTCGGCGATCGTCTCGCCGGGGACGCCGGCATTGATCACCCGGGCCTTATGGCCGCGGGCGCGCAGCGCCTTCTCGAACTGAACGGGGAAGCTGTTCTCCGGGTCAAGGCCGTAGCCGGAGAAATAGCTGTCGCCGAAGGCGACGATGGTGCGCTGGGGAACCGGGTTATAGATCATTGCGCCGGTCAGGGTGACCAGCGCGAGCGCGCCGACCGCCAGCTGGTGGTGGATCGGGCGCCGCGTCCTGATAAAGGCCAGTGTCCTGCGGGACAGTCGGGTGCCGGTCTCGTACATGTCGGTCATGCTCGGCCTTCACCTTCCTCTAGTAACGGTTTGTGTGTTGGGGAAAACACAGCAAATTCCGTGCCAACACCTGAGAAACGGAAATTGTCGGGTTTGCGCGACGCGATAGCGGGAACTGCCTACCAGCCATGCTGCACTGCCTAACGCGTAGGCAGGGGCATATCAAGCACGCATCCCGCTATCCCCATCGCTGGTGTCCTGTCGTCGATGCCGTACCCTCCCTAGTACGGTCCGGGCGGATGTTTCCTTCGCATCCGCCCAGGAGGCGGGTCAGCCGAACAGCTTCTGGGCGGTCCTGGCGACCAACTCGCCCTGGTGGCGGGCACCGGCGAGCTCGATCTCCGTCGGCTGGCGCGAGCCGTCGCCGCCGGCGATGGTGGTGGCGCCATAGGGTGCCCCGCCGACGATCTCGTCCAGGGTCATCTGGCCCGCATGGCTGTAGGGCAGGCCGACCACGACCATGCCGAAATGCAGCAGGTTGGTGATGATCGAGAACAGGGTCGTCTCCTGACCGCCATGCTGAGTCGCGCTGGATGCAAAGGCGGCGCCGACCTTGCCGTTCAGCGCGCCCTTGGCCCATAGCCCGCCAGCATGGTCCAGAAAGGCCGCCATCTGCGACGATATCCGGCCGAATCGCGTACCGGTGCCGACGACGATGGCATCGTATTCGGCGAGATCGTCGATCCTGGCCACCGGCGCGGCCTGGTCCAGCTTGAAGTGATGGGCCCGGGCGATCTCTTCCGGCACCGTCTCGGGCACGCGCTTGATGTCGACGGTCGCGCCGGCGGCGCGCGCGCCCTCGGCGATGGCCTCGGCCATCGTCTCGATATGGCCGTAGGTCGAATAATAGAGAACAAGAACTTTAGCCATCATACTCTCCGTTGGTTGATTCAGTCGTAGATCAGGCCGCATCGACGAGGACGATTTCGGAGTCCTCAACGGCCGTTACCGTGATCGTGTCTTCATGCTGGATCGCCGCGCCGTCGCGGGCGTCGAGGCGCACGCCGTTCAGCGTCACCGCGCCGGTCGCCGGCACGAGATAGCCGCTGCGCTCGGCGCCGATCCTGTAATCGACGGTCTCGCCGGCCTTCAGCGTCGCGCCCAGCACGCGGGCGTCGGTGCGGATCGGCAGCGCGCCCTCGTCGCTCTCGAAGCCGCTCGCCAGCACGGCGAACTTGCCCGAGCGATCCGCCTTCGGGAACGGCTTGGCGCCCCAGGACGGCGCGCCGCCGCGGCGGTTCGGCTGGATCCAGATCTGGAACAGGGTCGTGGGGACCGGCTCCAGATTGTACTCGGCGTGGCGGATGCCGGTGCCGGCGCTCATCACCTGCACGTCGCCCGCCTCG
>CAZNNJ010000143.1:0-9843 GCA_964574305.1 uncultured Rhodospirillales bacterium
TCACCGCGATCGCCGCGGCTTGGAGGATTTCGGGTGCGTCAGGTCCGATCATATGAAGCCCGACGACACGATCTGTTGTCTCATCGCAGAGCATTTTGTAAAGCGCGCGCTCGTTGCGGCTTGCCAGCACGTTCTTCATAGGGCGGAAGTCCGATGTATAAACTCTGACCGAACCCAGCTTATTACGCGCCTCACTCTCGGTCATGCCCACACCAGCAATGGGCGGATGGCTGAAAACGGCATGCGGGACGCAGGTGTAATCGACCTCGCTCGGCTTTCCACCGAACACCGTATCGGCAAAGGCTTGCCCCTCTCGGATCGCTACAGGGGTGAGTTGGACACGATCGGTTACGTCGCCGACGGCATAGATGCTATCGACGCTCGATTGACCAGCTGGATCGACAATCACCGCCCCTTTGTCGTCCAGTTCGACGCCGGCCTCCTCCAGGCCTAGTCCCTGCGTATTGGGCACCCGGCCGGTGGCGAAGATGACGCTGTCGACGACCAGGTCGTCACCATTGGTCATCGTAACCTTGAGAGTCCCGTCAGCTTTGCGGGCGATGTTGCGAAATTCGGCGTGGAAGCGAAAGTCTATTCCCTTCATCATTGAAATCTGCAGCAGCCTGTCGCGAATTTGCTCATCATACCCACGAAGAATCACATCGGTGCGGTTAATCAACGTCACCTTGCTGCCAAGCTCATTGAAAATACCGGCGAACTCGTTGGCGATATAACCCGCCCCCGCGATGATCACACGCTTAGGGAGTTCCTTAAGATGGAAAACCTCATTCGACGTAATACCGTGCTCGCTCCCAACGCAATCCGGAATCAATGGACGCGCGCCCGTGGCAATCAGGATGTGTTTGGCTGAAATTCTACGCCCGCTGGCCAGTTCCACTTCGTGCGCGCCTGTCACGATGGCGCGCTCCAGGATCATCTCAACCCCGCTGCCGGATAGCGTCCGACTGTAGAGGCCATTGAGGCGATCGACCTCGCCGAGGACGTTGTCGCGTAAGGTCGGCCAGTCAAAACTGCTCTCGCTGACCTTCCAGCCAAAGCGGCGAGCGTCTTTCAAATCCTCGGCGAAATGCGCGCCATAGACGAGCAGCTTTTTGGGAACGCAGCCGCGGATTACGCAGGTGCCTCCGACGCGGTGTTCCTCTGCTACCGCGACCTTGGCGCCGTAAGCCGCTGAAACTCGCGAGGCCCGCACCCCACCGGACCCTGCGCCGATGACGAAAAGATCGTAGTCGTATGTCATTATGCCCTGGGTGAGTACCTTCCTCGTCTCTCCTTTTGAAAGCTGACGAGTGTGGCGAACTTCTAACTTCACAGTAAGGAATGTCAATTGTCGGTGCCTGCCACGGCGCCCGACGGTTGATCGAAAAAGGACTCGGGACGCCGGCATGGATCAACGAAGAGGACCAACGGAACGCAAACGTCTCATATCAGAGAATGACAACTGCAAATGGCCCGGCGGCGGTTGAGTTGGCGCGACAAGGCTAGTCAGCTTGTCCTGCATAGAAGAAGGTTCGTTCGCGTCAAATCCGAATTGACTCACTCGTCGGTAAACAGTCATATAAGTTTAAGGGTGAGGCCTCGGAGATGCCGGATCCGTACTGGTCCCGATCTGCGGAGCAGACAGTCTGTTCTCAAATCCCGATTAGCTGATGGAAAGATCACGAAATGACTCAAATCTTTAGTGCCAGCTCATCGACGGATGATGTTCTCGGAGATGAGCGCCTTACGGGAAAGCGCATATTCATTACGGGTGTATCTGCTGGAATTGGCCTTGAGACAGCACGCGCACTTCTGAGCCGTGGTGCATCTGTGGTCGGCACGGCGCGTGATACGGGAAAGAATCAAGAGGTGCTGCGGGAAGCAGCCGAAGATGGCGGCGGGCACTTGGAAACGATCATGATGGACCTAGCCGACCTCACGTCGGTCAGGGCCGTCGGCGATCGCCTTGTACGATTGGGCGATCCGTTCGATCTGGTCATCGAGAACGCAGGTGTCATGAACACGCCGTTCGGGCGAACCAAGGACGGTTTCGAGCTGCAGTTTGGCACTAATTTCCTCGGCCATTTCGTGTTAGCCAATCGGCTCGCCAGTCTGATGCGCGAGCGAGCCCGGCTCATCGTTCTCTCGTCGAGCGCTCACCGCTTTTCGGATATTGACCTTGACGATCCGAACTTTATTCGGACGCCTTATGATCCGTCGATCGCTTATGGTCGCTCCAAGACCGCCGACGCCCTTCTGGCTGTCGCATTCGACGCGCGGCATCGTGAACGGGGCGTCAGGGCGGTGGCGGTTCATCCTGGTAACATCTGGACGGAACTCGCGCGTTATATGGACCTCGCTGACTTTGAGCCGGCCTTTGAGGCCATGAAGGCGCGACATGTTGCTCTGGGTCATCCACCGTTTGAATTCAAAACGCCCTCACAAGGAGCGGCGACGACTTTATGGGCCGGCGTATTGGCCGATGCAGACGCGGTCGGAGGTAGGTACTGTGAAGACTGCGGGATTAGTCCAACACTGGGAGATTCAGACATCAGCATATTTGCGCCAGGCGTCCTTCCTTACGCAATCGATCCGCTACGTGCCGCCGCTCTGTGGGACAAAGCAAACGAGCTCGTTGGCGAGCATTTTTGAAAATACGCCAGCTCAGCGTCGACGACCGGCCGGCGCGCTTCTCGCCTGATGTCTAGGATGACCTTCCGGAAGGTTTCGAACTGGCTGTCGGCCACGTGGAAAGCGCTTGCTCAGCGACCGCCTCTAGCATGTTGCGGCTAAAGCCCGCTTTAGCTTGCACCGCCATGCCGTGAAGCACAGCCATCACGAATGCCGCAAGGGCATCGGGTTTGGCTGACTTCGGTAGGTCGCCCTCGGCCTTCGCCCGTTCGAAGCGTTCACGAAGCTGCGCTTCACCGGCCGCGCGAACTTCTATCAACGCTTGTCGCACGGGCTCGGCTTCATCCGATCCCGCCACCGCGCCATTGATGCCGAGGCAGCCCGTATGGCTCGGATATCGTGTATTGAGATCGACCGAACTATACAGGATGTGCGCGGCAACTTCCCGCGCTGTCGGTAGCTGAAGCGCCTGCGGGATGAAGTCCATGTATCGCTCGTAGTAGCGAGCCAGGGCTCGGCGGAAGAGTGCTTCCTTGTTGCCGAATGCAGAATAGAGAGCGGGCCTCTCTACGCCAGCAGCCTCAGTCAGGTCAGCGTAAGAGGCACCCTCGTAGCCCTTACGCCAGAAGACGCATAGCGCGGCATCGAGCGCTGTTTCGACGTCAAATTCGCGATGGCGCCCCATCAGCCCAACTCAACCCTTTTCATAATGGCCATTATTAAACACTTGACACGCGCTGTCCACATTTCATACTGATCGTTATAGTAACGGTCGGTACGAAAATGTCGCGATGACTTGCCGACACCCGAGGTCGCATTCTCATCGTGCGCCGAGAGGTTCTCATGTCGAACATGTTGAAGGGCAAATTGCTTTGATAACCACAGGATCTTGTGGCCTTCGAGCTGCGAGCGCCGCGGTGCGCGCTGCCCAAGGTACTGACGTTGCGACCAACTGCGACGAGTCAGCAGATGAAGCGGAAAAGGCCGTTCGGGAGCTGAAAAAGACCGGCCGGCGAGCCATCGAGGTCAAAGGCCACCAGACCGACATTGCTGCCGCTGAGCTCCCGGTTTGTGGCGGCGACCTGTGACGACCATTGGCATCATTGGCGCCGGCGAGGTCGGCAGCCAAATCGCGCGTGCGGCCATCGCGAATGGCTACAAGGTCGTCATCGCCAACTCACGAGGACCGGAGACCCTGAGAGGTCTTATCGCTGAACTCGGACCGTCCGCGCGCGCCGCGACCGCGGCCGACGCCGCAGAGGCGGCTGACTTCGCCGTCGTGGCCGTCCCCCTCAAACTGGCTAATGACATGCCTGTAGAGGAACTCGCAGGCAAGATCGTGCTCGACACGAACAACTACATGCCCTGGCGCGACGGCCACTTCCCCGTGGTCGACGCAGGGGAGAAGACAGTCCACGAGCTCCGCCAGGAGCAGCTACCCACCTCGAAAGTGGTGAAGGCCTTCACCCACATCCAGGCTCCCCGCCTCTTCATCTCGGCCAAGCCGGCTGGCACGCCCAGCCGTCATGCGCTGTCGGTTTCGAGCAACTATCCCGAAGCCGTGGAATTCGTGACGCGACTGTACGACCAGTTCGGTTTCGACACTGTCAACAACAGTCCGCTCAGCGAATCCTGGCGCAGCGGTCCCGGTCAACCCGCATGGATTGCGCACGAGCACCAGACTCGGCCCGAGCTGATGGTCAACCTCGCCAGAGCACGACGCATCATCCTGGCGTGAGGCAGCCCACGTCCCTGCAATCCAGAGCGAAGAAGTTCAGTCATCTACAGAAAGGTTTTTTTCATGCAGAAAGCATTGACAGGCAAGGTTGCACTCGTGACCGGTGGGTCGCGTGGGCTCGGAGCGGCCATTGCCGAAGCTTTTGCCGAAAAAGGGGCTGACGTTGCGATCAGCTATGTGGCGTCTGCCGAGAAGGCTAATGTCGTCGTCGAGAAATTGCGGGCAAAAGGCGTGCGCGCCACCGCGGTCAAGAGCGACCAGGCCGATCTATCATCCGCTAGATCCTTGATCGACGGCGTCGTCTCACACTTTGGCAAGCTCGACATCCTCGTGAACAATGCGGCCATCGCGGTTCAGGGCCAGAGGGTAGACGATCCTGAACTCAATGCCGATGAACTCGACCGCCAATGGCACATAAATGTGCTCGGCACCGTGGCTACAACGCGAGCTGCAGCACGGAAACTCTCGGACGGTGGACGTATCATTTTCATAGGATCTGCCCTTGGCAGCCGTGTCGCATTCCCGGGCGCCGCGGACTACTCGGGCACCAAGACGGCTATCGTTGGGTATGCGAAAGGTGTCGGGCGTGATCTTGGCCCTCGCAACATTACCGTAAATGTCGTGCAGCCAGGCATCATGCCGACCGACATGGCGGCAGAGGCGGCCCACAACTTGCCGGAAGGGGTGATGGATCTTCACGCGATCCGCAGGATTGCAACTGTGGAGGAGGTGGCGGCGACCGTTTGCTTCCTCGCAGGTCCGAACGCTGACTACATCAGCGGCGGCGTCCTGGATGTGGCCGGCGGATACCAGATCTGAGCGTCGAAGTTCAGGTCTGAGAAGATTAAAGCTCTTTCACGCGCCATTCACGCTGTCGATAAGACGCCGCGGCATAGGCTTCGAGGTCGCGATGCCATTTGGTCGACAGCTTTATCGTGACTTTGACGGGCTTATCGTCGGTGATGCCGCCCAGTTGGCTGGACGGCATCGCCGGCGACATAGCACGGGGCGCTTGATTGAGCTTGGGGATGGATATCGATAACGGCCGTGGCCGGCGGCGAAGCCCGTGCCCGCGTGGTTCGCTGATTGGCAACCCGTGCCGGCACCCGGCCGGCCGGAGTTTCGACGGATCGACGAAAATGCTGTCTCAGCTATAACGCTATCATGAAGGAAACTGACGCGCTCCAAAAAGGCTTGCCCCGCCGCAAGGGTATCCAATCTGTCGAAGTCGGTCTTCGCGTTCTCGATGCACTCGCCAGCCTCGGCGAAGCATCTACGCTCAGGACCGTCGCCCAGGCGAGCGGTATCTCCAGCTCTCAGGCGCACCGCTATCTGTCGAGCTTGATCGCGACCGGTATGGCGCAGCAGGATCCGGCATCGGGCCGGTACGACTTGGGACCGGCTGCGTTGAAATTGGGATTGGGTGCGCTTGCACGAATCGATGCCTTCAAGATCGCTGACGGCGCGATAGGTGAATTCGTCCGCCGAGCCGGCTTGACTGTGCAGATCGCCGCGCTGGGTCCATTGGGGCCGACCATCGTCCGGTGGCATATGGGAAGGCCCGCGGTCATGACATCGTTCAATGTAGGATCGGTGCTACCGCTGCTCTTCTCGGCGACGGGGCAGGTTTTTCTTAGCTTCACCCCCGAGCTCGAAACGGAAGTCCTTCTTGCGCGCGAGATGGCGAACAGCGGGGTGACTCAAGCTGAGGTTGCCGCTTTGCGCTCGCGTATTCGCAACGATGGGAAGGCATCGGTGGAGGGAACCATGATCCCCGGCCTCCGCGCTGTTGCCTATCCCATTTTCGACATTCAGGGCCGACCAATTCTGTGCGCCACGGCGATCTCGCCCGAAGCCTTTGAACGGAGTGGGGTCGATGCCGGACTATCCGACTTAGAAGAAACATGCCGTGCCATCAGCAGGCGGCTTGGCTGGCATGGCGACTAGAAAATGATTTGACATTATGCAATGAATTGCGCAATGCAGAATACGTTGCGCGGACCTCTGTCTGCCCAATCATGAGGATGAAGAGGTCGATGTCTTTAGCGAACGACCAGCAGGCACAGCTGCAAGCGCTCTATGCGGAGATGGAGCCTGCGAGTCTCACGCCATTGTGGGAATCGCTTGCTGAGCTTGTTCGTCCGCAACCCAAATCACCGGCCGTCCCGCATCTTTGGTCATATGGCCTGGTACGCGACTATCTAATGCGGGCGGGCGATCTGATTAGCGCCGAGAAGGCTGAGCGACGCGTGCTGATCCTTGAAAATCCTGGTCTCAAGGGTTTGTCCGCGATCGTTCCAAGTCTCTACGCAGGACTTCAGCTGATCTTGCCCGGCGAGGTCGCGCCATGTCACCGCCATGCCCAGTGTGCTCTCCGCTTTGTCATAGAAGGGGATGGAGCTTTCACCGCGCTTGATGGTGAAAAGGCCATTATGCGTCCTTTCGATCTCGTGCTGACACCGGGCTGGCAGTGGCATGATCACGGCAATCCCAGCGACCGGCCAATGATTTGGCTCGACGGGCTCGACATTCCAACGGTCCGGCATTTCGACGCGAGCTTTGCCGAAAAGCTCGAGGAGAAAGCGTTTCCCGAAAGCGCCGCCGCTGGAGACACGCTTGCGCGGTACGGTCACAATATGAGGCCGATCCGCGGGTCCGCGGGCGACCGCCGTCCGGCTCATCAGCCCCTGTTCCACTATCCCTACGCGCAGTGGCGCCCCGCGTTAGATGCAATGTCGCAAACCGCGGATATTGACCCGTATCTTGGCCACGCCCTCGAATTCCTCAATCCCGCCGATGGCGGCCCCATCATGCCAACCATCTCAGCGCATGTACGCCTGCTGCCGGCCGGTTTCGCCACCCGCCCGCGGCGTTCGACCGACGGGACCGTTTTCGTAGTCGTTGCAGGCAAAGGAACCGCGCGGATCGGCGAAACACATCTGACGCTCAATGCACGTGACGTGTTCGTGGTGCCCTCCTGGCATGAAGTCGTGCTCGCGGCTGGCTCGGAGCTCGTTTTGTTTGGGTATTCGGATAAGGCCGCGCAGGAAAAACTGGGTCTTTACAAGGAGCAAAACGCGTGACGATGCTGTTCGAGCCCCAACCCCCCGTAATCGCGGCGACAAGCGCAGGGCCGGGATATCCAGTCCGTCGCATCTTCTGTATCGGCCGAAACTACGCCGCTCACGCACGCGAAATGGGACGCGATCCCGATCGCGAGCCGCCTTTCTTTTTCACGAAATGGGCTGAAACCTTGGTCCCGAGTGGCACCACGGTCGCCTATCCCACCGAGACGTCCAATTTCCATTATGAAGCTGAGCTAGTCGTCGCTATCGGAAAGGGGGGACGCAATATTGCTACCTCGGGCGCGCTTGACCACGTCTATGGTTATGCCACGGGTCTTGATATGACCCGGCGCGACGTGCAGCTCGAGGCGCGCGAAAAGGGCCGGCCCTGGGATACCGGTAAGAATGTGGAGCAGTCGTCGCCGATCGGCCTGATCCATGCCGCGTCGGAAGTGGGCCATCCAGACAGCGGCCGTATCGCGCTGTCGGTGAATGGAGAAATCAAGCAGGACGCCGATCTTAACGAGCTCATCTGGGACGTTCCCGACGTGATCGCCTATGTCTCCCGCTTCTATAATCTGGCGCCCGGCGACTTGATCTATACTGGCACACCAGCGGGTGTGGGCCCGGTGGTTGACGGGGATGAAATCGTTGTGACGATTGCAGGTCTTAGCGATTGCGTCGTGACGATCGGGGCATTGGCGAAGTGAACAAGCCGGTTCTACACGGTTACTTTCGCTCGTCTGCTTCCTATCGAGTTCGGATAGCGCTCAACTTGAAGGGCATCGAGTATGCCGATGTTTTTCACCATCTTCGGAAGGGTGAACAAGCGGCACCCAGTTATCTTGCGATAAATCCGCAAGGGCTCGTGCCGGCCTTATCATTGGATGGCCCTGTACTGACGCAAAGCCTGGCTATCTGTGAATATCTCGAAGACCTGGAGCCCAACCCGCCACTGCTGCCTGCCAATCCGACAAAGCGCGCTCACGTTCGCGCCTTCGCTCAGGCCATAGCATGTGACATCCACCCGCTTCAGAATCTGAAGGTTTTAAAGCGTCTCAAGGGATTGGGGCTGGACCAGGAAGGCACCGATGCTTGGGCCCGGTGGGTGATTGAGGACGGGCTCGGAGCCTGCGCGAAGCTGCTCGAAACCGAAACGGGCCCCTTTTGCTTCGGGAACTCTGTAACTTTGGCTGATATCTGCTTGATTCCGCAGCTTGCGAACGCAAGGCGCTTCGGTGTGGACGTGTCGACATGGCCACGGATCGTCTCGGTCGAGGAAGCGTGCTTAGCGCTGGAAGCTTTTCAGCGCGCTCGCCCGGAAAATCAACCTGATGCTGAATAACACCCCGTATCGTCCGATGAGGCCTTGCCCGTTTTGTTGGAAGTGACTCGCATCTAGTGGCGAGAAACGCCAGCCGATCATGCGCTGGCAGGGCACCTCGGTACAGCTAATTTCTATGTGCGGGCCCCAAGAACTTCCGCTGCTCACTGGCGCAGTTCATTTTCCGACCTCTGGGCTGTTGATGAGCCGGCGCCAGCTTATCGGTGGCAGATGTCTCCATATATCGTGCCGGGCGTCGGAATAGATCTTCGGCCGTTGTGATTTTACGGTGCCGCCGCAAGGGTTTGGATACGGGCATGGGCCTTCGATTCTACGTCTCTCGACCGCCGTTAAAAGCGCACCTCCCGACTTCCTCGATGTCTTGCCGACACATGTGAAGGTCGGCGGAGCTCTGGATGGAGATGGCTTTCCCGGACCCGAGTGCAAGCTCCGACGGGGCGGTCGCAAAGCGCTTCATCTTGTGTGGCCGGCTCGAATGTCGTCTCCCTGCGATCTTGGGACAACTGCCTGTAATAATTGCTTTATCGGTCGGAGTTGCCGGTGAAAGGTACGCTTTCGCCATGCTTTTCCCATCCAGTTTCCGAGTTTCTGGTCTCGTGAAGATGTGCGGACGGCTTTGCGCGCCGACTTGGTGGCTTGACTTGCCACTACGCGACAGTTAGTTATCTGACAGAGATGTCGGTAAACAGACGGACGCGGAATTTGATTCATGAATAGGCGGGCGTTCAGAGTGGGGCAGATCGTTCCCTCCTCGAATACGACGATGGAGACCGAAGTCCCGGCGATCTTAAGACGCCACGGCGAGGCTCAAAACGTCAATTTCACCTTTCATTCCAGTCGTATGCGGATGATGCGCGTGACCAGGGAAGAGTTGGCGGCGATGGACCGCGATTCCGATCGTTGCGCGCTTGAGTTGTCTGACGCTCGCGTCGATGTGATGGGTTATGCCTGCCTCGTGGCGATCATGAGCCTGGGCCATGGTTACCCTTGCAGCCCCGACTTGCCGCTTCACAGCCGGACGGTGGACAATGGCGGACACGCCCTCCGGGTCACCTCACCGGGGG
>CAZNNJ010000144.1:0-9835 GCA_964574305.1 uncultured Rhodospirillales bacterium
CGCTTTTCCTCGTCCGGCGGGCGCAGCGCCCGCACCCATTGCGAGGCCCGGCGCATCAGCGCGGCGCGCAGGCGGGCGCGGGCATATTGCGCCGAGAAGGGCTCGGCCAGCTTGTCGTTGAAATGGTGGCCCTCGCCGCCGGCCGCATCGTCTCCATGCGCCGTCACCAGCATGATCGGCAGGTCCGGCATATGGGCCCGCAGGGCGCGGGCGATCGCGGCCGTCTTCTCCCCGCCGTCATCCTCCAGCACGACCAGGCTGGGCGGGTCGCCCTGAATCGCGTCGGCGGCTTCGTGCGGCGCCACCACGGCCTCGCGCAGATGGTCGTCGACGATGATCTTGCGCATCTTCTCGATGCGGTCGGGGTCCGTCATCGCCACCAGCACCTTGCCGGCGGCGACGGAGGAGGTGACGTTGGTATGTGCCGAGACATGCTCGTGCACCGGCGGCCGCTCGGCCTCGCCGTTGAGCGCGATCTCCATCCCCTCGGCGGCGGCGAAGATCTCCATCTCGGCGGCTGCGCCTCCGCCGGCCAGGCCATTGGCCTTCAGCCCCTTCAGCACGGCGTCGACCGCGGCGTCGTTGCGGGTCGGGTCGTGGTGAGTCAGCGCCAGCCGCTTCACGCCGGCGTGGCGGGCAACCGTCACGGCATATTCGACCGTGCTGTGGCCCCAGCCGACCTTGGCGGCATATTCGCTCGCCACATATTGGGCGTCATGGATGGCGAGGTCGGCATCCCTCAGGAAGTCGGCGTGCTCGGCGTCCTGGCCCTCGATCGGGGCAGGACCGGCCGCCAGCGCGCGCGAATGGGGCTCGTGGTCGCAGGAATAGACCATCGTCGCCCCGTCGGCATGCAGGCGATAGCCGAGCGTCAGCGCCGGATGGTTGAGATAGCGGGCGGTGACCGCGATATCGCCGACGGTGAGCGAGCCCTCGATCAGGTCGTGATAGCGGATGGTGGCGCCCAGCTGGTCAAGCTCGACCGGGAAATAGGTATATTCCATCTGCCCGGCCAGCGTGTCCTGAAGGGATTCGCGCAAGCCCCTGGGGGCGTAGATGTCCCACTCGTTGCCTGGCACGAACAGCGGCGCGAAGAAGGGCAGTCCCTGGATATGGTCCCAATGGGTATGGCCGATCATGATATGGCCGGAGAGCTTGCCCCCTGTGGCCATCAGCTCCCGCCCCAGGACGGCGGCGCCGGTGCCGATATCGAGGACGACCAGCGTTCCGGAGTCGGAGCGGACGGCGACGCAGGACGTGTTGCCGCCATAGCGCACAGTCGACGGCCCGGGCGTCGCGATCGAGCCCCGCGTTCCGTAGAACGTCACGCGCATTGTTCCTCCGAGCTTCTTCTGACTCTTAAACGAAGGCAGACTACTTCGGTACGCGGCCGTGAAAAAGATGGATTTATGCCAACGTCGGAAGGTCTGGCCGAAGACGGTTTCGCGAGCAAACGCAAGACGATAATTTGACGAAAATCGATAAAATAACAATTCCGCAAGGACGCGGAAGTTGTAATAGTGCACGGAATGGGAGAAGGGCCGGAGACCGCAAAGAAAACTGCCCGGCCAAGCGCAGCAGGACCTAGCACAATGACCGACAACACCATCGTCTCTTCCGTCCAGACGCTGACGCCGGCGACAACCGTCTCCTCCGGCACGACGGTTTCCGGATCGGTCGTTCCGGCTCCCCTCCAGCAGACCGTGCAACATGGCGCACGGCGGTCGACACGATCGTCAGCGGTGGAACGCAGATCGTCTATGGCCGCACAACGGGCACGATCCTTGAGTCGGCCACCCGGGGCTTCGAGACTCACTTCGGAGAGCAGCAGCTTCTCTCGGGTGGCGTCGCTGTCGGGACCAAAATCGGACAGGGCGGTGACCAGGAGGTCGCGGCGGGCGGCAGAGCGAATTTTACGGTTATTACCGACGCTGGACAGCTTGTCTCGGCCGGTGGCTTTGCGATGGGCACGATCCTGGTCGATGGCGCTGTTCAAGGTGTGGCCGGCAAGGCCCAAGGAACGGTGATCGGCAGCGGTGCCTGGCAAGAAGTCGACGACAATGGCCAGGCGATCGGTGCTCGCATCGATAACGGAGGATTCCAATTCGTCGATAGTAACGGACTGGCGAGCAACACCATCGTCAAGAAAGGCGGATACCAGGATATCGATAGGGGAGGCAGTGCGGTCGACACCATCGTCGAGACGGGCGGGATGGCAGTGTTCGAGTCCGGCTCTGTCGCCAGCGGCCTCACCGTGTCGAGCGGGGGCGAGGTCGTGCTCGACGACGTCACGCTGGTCGGTGCCCACATTGCCGACGGTGCGATCGTCCTGCAGGAGACGCTGTCCAGCGGCATGAGCGCCGACGGGGCGGTCATCTCGTCAGGTTTCCATCAGACGGTCCTATCGGGTGCTTCCGCTGCCGGAACCACGGTGCTCAGCGGCGGCACCATCGTCCTCGCCGGCGGCTCGGTCACCGGTCTCACGATCAGCAGCGGCGGCAGGGAGATCGTGACCAATAGCGTCGCCGTGTCCGGGGTGACGGTCGGGAACGGGGTCGGGTTCGATCTTACCTCCGGCGCCATCGCCAGCGGGGGAACCGTCGGCCGCGGCGGCATCGAACAGGTCTCCAACGACGCCAAGACCGTCGACGAGACCGTGTCGGGCACCCAATACGTCATTGACGGCGGGGTCGCCAACAACACGACTGTCGCAAGCGGCGGCGAGCAAATCATTATCGGTGAGCAACTCGTTTTCGGCCAGCTAACCGGTGCTGGTTCGGCGTCCGGCACCACGGTGAAGGCCGGCGGGAAGCTCATCACCAGCAGTGGCGGCGTCATCGGCGGTGACGGCGTCATCATCAGCGGCGGCGGCCTCACCGTCAGTGCTGGCGGCGCCATCGCCAGTGACGACATCGACTCCGGTGGCGGCGGTGTCACCAATGTGACGATCGAAAGCGGCGGCGTATTCGTTGCGGGCGACGGCGTCGTCAGCGGGGGAACGGTCGAGAGCGGTGGCAAGATCATCCTGAAGGGCGCGACCCTCAGCGGCCTCACTGTCGAAAAGGGCGCCATCGAGATCGTCGGCTCACACGGATATCTGGCGGCATCGAAAGGAACGGTCCTGTCCGATGTCCAGGTCAAGGCGGGCGGAACGATCATCTATGACGGCGGAAAGTTCGTCGGGCTCACCGTCAGCCGCGGCGCAACCGAAACGGTCGCTTCCGGCGTGGTGGTCAGAGACCTGACCATCGGCAACGGGATCACCTACTTCGCGGCCAAGGGCGGCACGGTGAGCGGCATCCATGTCACGTCGGGCGGCAGGATTGAGCTCTACGGCGGAACGGTCCGGGGGCTGACGCTGGATGCCGGCGCGACCGAAATACTGGGCAGCGGTGCATTCAACGGTATCACGATCAGCCAGGGGCTGACCGTCTTCGTCGCCGAGGGCGCCACGCTGACCAATGCGACCGTGCAGAGTGGCGGCCAGATCGTCTATGCCGGTGGTATCGTCTCCGGCCTCACACTGGCCCAGGGTGCACGTGTCGGCATCGACACCGACGCGACGATCCCGTATGGCGCGACCGAGTCCGGCGTTCCTCTTTACCAGGGCGGAGACGAGGGCGTGTCGCGCGGCGGAAAGGTCGTCGCAACGGTGGTCAGCGGCGGCGCGCTCTTTGTGGAAGGCGAGTCGGTCGACACGCAAATCCGCCATGGCGGATTTGAAACAGTAGAGTCGGGCGGCGTCGCCAAAAACACGATCGTGGTCGGCGAAAGATTTGTTCCCGCGTTTTCGGGCTTCTCGGCATCTTTCGAATATTCCAGGCTCTCGCTCGGGAACGGCGGCACCGCCATAGGTGTGGCGGTGGCCGGCGGGGGATTCGTTCAGGTCGGCAGCGGCGGGACGGTTTCCGGTGTCACTGTGAATCATGGCGGCACACTGGTCTTCGCCGGCGGCGACGTCACCGGCCTGGAAGTGGGCGATGGCGCTACACTGGAGCTTCATTATCGCGCCGTGCTCAGCGGTGTGGCCGTCAGCAGCGGCAGCACGCTCATCGTCGACGGGGGATGGGCGGTAAATGCTGTCGTCGGCAAGGGCGGGACCATCATCGACAGGGGCGGCGTCATCACTGGCCTCAAGCTTCAGGGCGGCGGAAAGGAGATCATCAGTTCCGGCAGCCTCGTCAGCAGGGCGACCGTCGTCGGCGGCGCGCAGTTCATCGTTTCCTCCGGCGGCACGATCGGCAATTCGCTGATCCTGGGCGGCAGGGAGACAGTGCTTTCCGGCGGCACGGTCACCGGCACCGTGACCTTCGGCAAGCACGGCCGCTTCGCGATCGCCGGGGCGCCGGCCGGGCTCACCGTATCCGGCTTCCATGCCGGTGATCTGATCGAGCTGTCCTCATTCCAGCGCAATGCGGGCGAGAAGCTGTCCTTCGTCGAAAATGCCGATAACAAGAAAGGCGTGCTGACGATCGCCGAAGGCGGCATGAAAGCGACGATCGCCCTGTTCGGCCAGTATGTCGCCGCCGGTTTCCACCTGGCGAACGACCCGGCCGGCGGCACGGCGATCTCATATACGAGCTCGGGCGGCGCGGTCGCCGAGCTCACCGCGCACCACTGACAAAAAAGGGGCCGCCAGCCGTTCATCCGGCCGGCGGCCCCGTCCCGGGACGCGGGGCCGTCAGTGCCCGGTGACCAGGGCCGTCAGCTGGTCGGCACAGATGCCCCAGCCCTGGTGAAAACCCATTTTCTCGTGGGTCTCCCTGTCTTCCGCCGTCCAGTGGCGGACGCGGGCGGTGTAGCGGGTTTTGCCGGCCTCGTCCTCGAAGGTCAGGATCACGGTCATGAAGGGCTTGGGCGAGGGCATCCAGGCTGCGGTGAAGGCATCGGTGAAGACGAGTTTTTCGTTCGGCACCACCTCCAGATAGACGCCGCGATTGGGCATCTCCTGCCCGTCGGGGCTCTTCATCACGATCAGGTTGGCGCCGCCGGGACGCACGTCCAGCTCTGCATGCGGGGTCGTGTAGGGCAGGGGCGCGAACCACTGCTTCAGCATCTCCGGATCGGTCCAGGCGCGGTAGAGCAACGCGCGCGGAGCATCGATCAGGCGCGTGAGGACGAGCTCGTGTTCATGGGCATCGGTCATTCGGGGTCTCCTTGGGGTTTGAGGGTCAGGGCGTATCGTGGACATGTCTCAGGGCGGCGATGTCACGCAACCACAGCCCGCCCAGGGCCACGGCGCGCAGGTCGATCCCGGATAGTACGAAGATGGTGGTCATTGCACAGCCGGCGAGATCGGAAAGCCGCCCGGGACGGGAAGGCGACGCGAACGCCGCGCTGTCTGCTGTCGTATCCATGCCGGTTCCTCCGGTTGATCGCTTGTGCCCAGAGGACGGATGGAGAATCGGCAAACCGACAGGGCGCGGCAAATTTTTGTTCCGCTCTCTTCTTTTCGTCATTCCCGCCTTGGTCTGAAGGTCACGCGAGCACCGTCGGGCAAGCATCGAAAAGCTAGCAAGCCCGAAGAAAAATATGGCGTGTGTCCTGGCGCCAACTGCGAGAGAAATGGCCGTAATGTCGAACCGATCCGCCCAGCCGGTGCGGTCTTTGATTCTGTTCGGATCTATCTTGTCCGCTCTGTTCGGTATGCCGGCGGGCGCCGCAACCGAACGCATCGTCTATACGTTCAAGGGGCAACCCGACGGGCAAGCTCCGATGGCGAGCATGATCGATGTGGGCGGCATCCTCTACGGAACGACGTTCAACGGCGGAACGAAGAATGCTGGAACGGTCTTTTCGCTCACGCCAAACGGCAACGAGAAGATTCTGCACTCTTTCACCGGCGCCCCCGGCGACGGATCAACTCCAACCGATCTCCTGAATGTCGGAGGCGTGCTTTTCGGCACCACCATGACCGGCGGTGCCAATGGCTTCGGCACGGTCTTCTCGGTGACCCGAACGGGTGTCGAGAAAGTCCTCTATTCTTTCAAAGGGGGAACCGACGGCAAAACCCCCTACGCCGGGTTGGCCGCCGTCAACGGCAAGCTCTACGGCACGACCTGCGGCGGCGGCGCAAACGGCTTCGGGACTGTCTTTTCGGTCACCAAGGCCGGGGTCGAACAGGTCATTTATTCCTTCAAGGGCTATCCCAGCGACGGCGCCAATCCGCTGGCCGGCTTGACTAATGTGGGCGGCACGCTTTACGGCGCCACTACCTTCGGCGGCAACGTCAACAGCCCGAACGCCAACTTTTGCGGCGGCAGCACCCCGGGCGGCACCGGCATCGGGACGATCTTTTCCATCACACCGGCCGGTGTCGAGAACGTTCTCTATAACTTCAAGATCCAAAAGGACGTCAGCCGTCCGGCCTCTACTTTGATCTATGTCGGCGGCAAGCTCTACGGCACCGCCGGCGGTGTATATTCCGTAACGCTCACGGGCGCGGAAAAGGTGGTCTATTCCTTTCCCTTCGATGGCAGCACGGGAAGCGGCTCGGGCGATCCGCTGCTCTCTTTCGGTGGGAAGCTCTACGGCATGGCCGAAGGCGGCGGCGCGAACAGTCGCGGCACCGTCTTCCGTGTCACCGCCGCTGGAATCGGCAAGGCCGTCTATTCGTTTCAGGGTTATCCGGTCGACGGCGCCGCCCCCGGGGGCGGCCTCGTCGGCTTGGGCGGGAAACTCTACGGGACCACCAGCGGGGGCGGTAGCCGCAACCAGGGCCTCGTCTTCTCGATCACGCCGTAGGAGTCTGGCGCCGGGGCCCGGCGTGCGGCGCGCTCCTTCGGGAGAGGGTCAGCCGGCCTTTTCCGCGTTCTCCCGCGTCAGCCGGTCCAGATGCATGCGGATATAGGCCGCCTCGGCCGAGGTGCCGGCGAGCGCGATCGCCTGGTCGAACGCGGTGTGAGCCTCCTTCGACCGGCCGAGCTGGAGCAGCAGGGCGCCGCGGGTGCCGTGGAAATAGAAATAGCCGCCGAGGCGCTCGGCCAGGGGCTCGATCATCGCCAGCGCCTCGGCAGCCCCGCGCACCTTGGACACCGCGACGGCGCGGTTCAGCGTGATGACGGGGGAGGGCTGCATCCGCTCCAGCGCGGTGTAAAGAAGGTCGATATTGGCCCAGTCGGTATCCTCCGCCCGCGCGGCGCGGGCATGGACGGCGGCGATCGCCGCCTGCACCTGATAGGGGCCGGGCCGCTGGCTGCGCATCGCCTTGTCGATCAGCGCCAGCCCCTCGGCGATCAGCTTGCCGTCCCAGAGGGTTCGGTCCTGGTCCTCCAGCAGGATGACCTCGCCGTTGGCATCGAAGCGTGCGTCGGCGCGGGCATGCTGCAGCAGCATCAGCGCGGTCAGCCCCATGATTTCGGGCTCGGTCTGGAACAGGCGCAGCAGCAGGCGGGCCAGCCGGATCGCCTCGCCGCAGAACTCGCCCCGGGCCGGATTGTTGCCGGCGGAATAGCCGGCATTGAAGACGAGATAGATCATCGCCGCGACCGCGGCCAAACGCTCGGACCGCTCGGCCGCGCTCGGCACGTCGTAAGGGACGTTGGCCTGGGCGATGCGGGCCTTGGCCCGGGTGATGCGCTGCTCCATCGCCGCCTCGCCGACCAGGAAGGCGTTGGCGATCTGCGGCACCGTCAGCCCGCAGACGATGCGCAGCGCCAGCGCGATCTGCTGCGTATCCGGCAGGTCCGGCTGGCAGCAGATGAACAGCAGCCGCAAGATGTCGTCGCGATAATGCGACCCGTCCAGCCGCTCGGCGAACGCCGCCTCGGTATCCTCGAGGTCTGAGATCGCCTCCTCCGGCGGCAGCTCGGTCTGGCGGCTGCGCTTGCGCGTCCCGTCCAGCGCGGCGTTCCGCCCGACCATGATCAGCCAGGCCTTCGGGTCGCGCGGCGGGCCGTTGACCGGCCATGTCTTCAGCGCGCGCAGGCAGGCGTCCTGGAACGCCTCCTCGGCGATGTCCAGGTCGCGGAAATAGCGCAGCAGCGCGCCCAGCGCCTGTGGCCGGGCGGCGGTCAGCGCGGCGTCGATCCAGGCCGGATCGCTCACCAGCCTGTCGCAGTGACGGGGGGCAAGCTCCGCCTGTCGGGGTTGAACAGCGCGACCGGCCTCAACTCATAGGCGCCGCCGGGATTGGCCTCGGCCAGCTCCCGCGCCACCGACAGCGCATCCTCCAGGTCGGCGACGTCGATGAGATAGAAGCCGAGCAGCTGCTCCTTGGTTTCGGCGAAGGGGCCGTCGATGACCAGGGGCGGGTCCTGGGTCTTGCGCAGCGTGGTGGCGGCCGTGGTCGGCAGCAGGCGCACCGAGGCGCCCATCTTGCCGGCCCGGGTCAGCCGCTCGCCGACGACCGCCAGCCGGTCCATCACCGCCTTGTCCTCCTCCGCGCTCCAGGACCAGACGACATCCTCTTCGTTATAGCAGAGTATGGTGTAGAGCATCGTTAACTCCCCGGGTTTCCCATAGGACGAATGACTATGCCCGCCGCAGACAACGTCCGGGAAAAATTCTTCGTTGGGCTTTTCTACCGGGCGCGAACGGATTTTGTGGCGTGAATCACAGCTTTGGGTATAATCAAGCGGTTCAGGACCTCAATCTGGAGAGATCGGGCTTGCGGCGCGCATCGTCCTTCATCGTGTTTTGCCTGGCTGTCGCGGCTGGCCTGTCGGTTGCGCCCCGCTCGCATGCCCAACAGGGACTCAATCTCGTCCAGAATCCGGGATTCGAGAGCAGCACAGACAGCGGCAACGGCACAGCCACCTCGACGCCGTTCTGGACTGTGACCTCCGGTTTCGGGACCGACTTCGTCTTCACCAACGGCGGGACGACCGCGAGTGGGGGCAGCGCCAACAGCGGCAGCTGGTACGCCGAATTCATGGCGACCAGCGCCAGCGACGCCCAGAGCGCAACCCTGTCGCAGACGATCGCGACCACGGCGGGCAGCTATTATACGGTCAGTTTCTTCCTCGCCAATTTCGGTGGTCCGCACGACACGTTCCTGGCGACCTTCGGCGGCCAGACCGTCCTGTCGCTGACCGACGCGCCAGCCTTCAGCTACACGAAATACACGATGGTGATCCAGGCGAACTCGGCCAGTTCGGTGCTCGCCTTTACCGGCGAGCAGGACCCGGCCTCGTTCGGTCTGGACGATGTGTCGGTCGAGGCCGGCCCGGCTCCGGTGATGGGCGGCGGCCTGCTGTCGCTCGGCGCCGCCGCCTTCGGCTTCGTCGCCCGGCGCCTGCGGCGGGGCAAGTCGGCCTAGGACCTTTCTTGCCTACTCCGGCACGGCCTCGCCCGAACCGCCCATCTCCGCCGGGAAATCCTTCAGCTTCGGCAGGCCGTCGCGTATCCTGAGCACCGTCTCGGCATAATTGACATGGACGGCGGGGACGAAATCCAGGGTCGGGATGGTGGCGGCGAAGACGTCGACCAGGCCCAGCGGCGGATGGTCGGTCATCAGATGGCCGCCGCATTTGGCGCAGTATTTGCGGAAGCTCATCTTCGTCTTGTTATAGGTGGGGACATGCTCGGCGCCGGCGGTGACCTTGACCGCGTCCGGCTTCCACAGGCTGAAGGCATTCACCGGCCCACCCGACCAGGATCGGCAGGAGCGGCAATGGCAATAGCCCATCCCCTCCGGCGCGCCGGACGCTTCCAGCTTAACCGTGCCGCAAAAACATTCGCCTTTGTAGATCGCCATCACATGCTCCTTCGTCGGGGCGCGGATTGTAACAAGCCCGACCCGATCCGGCATATAAAATAATCGGGATGCTTGCGCCTGACCAGCTTGGGCGCCAGATTTATCGCATGGACCAGGACCCGCATTCCCTGACCCGCC
>CAZNNJ010000145.1:0-9806 GCA_964574305.1 uncultured Rhodospirillales bacterium
AACGGTTAACTATGCTACTGCGACCCCGATTTCGGGAAATTCGTTCGTCAATAAGGTATTTGGCGGAAACGGCCCAAATGCGATAAAGCTGGGCGGCGGGACGTTCAGCTTTGCCCAGGGCGGCACCGCCGGTAGCGGAACGGCGAGCATCGCCGGCACGACCGCCTATGCTTCGCCGGTCGTGTTGACGCAAACCGGTGCGGGCGCCACCGGCACCGACGGACAGACGACCCAGTCGAAGGCTGAGATGGGGTCGGCGCCGTTCAGCCAGACGGCGACGACCTTGACGCTGAAGACCAGCGACGGGACCCAGAATTTCCAGGTCTATTACGGCAAGGTCGCGTCCGGCATCGCCCAGAGTGTTGTGTTCGTCGGAGTCGATAGCAAGGGCTGCGCCGAGCAGTATTCGCTGACGCACAACTAGAACGACAGCTCGACGCTGACCTGGATATAGTCCCAATTGCCCAGCGGCTGCTGCGGGCCGCCGATTCCGACCGGGGGGAATTTCGACCAGCCGAAATAGTGGGTATAGGTGATCGCCCCCTTCCAGGCTTGGTCGACCGTCGCGGTGATGCCGAAATCGAGGTCGCCCGTGCCCCGGTTCATCGCCGGGTCGCTCTGCGACAACCCCAGGAAATTATAGCCGATGCCGACCGGCACGGTGATGTCGACGCGGGGCAGGATCTGGAAGAATTGCGGCTCGAACACCGTGCGGAATGCGGCGGCGGTGCGGGTGCGGCCGGGGGTGAGCCGGCCTGGATTGTCGGTCGCGTCGATCAGGTGGGTGGCGGCGATCTCGCCGCGCCAGGTGGCGCCGTCGGGCAGGAACGACACCGGCGGCACGGTGTAGATCCAATAGAACTGCCCATGCAGCGTGTCGCCCAGCGGAAAGCTCTGGCCGCCATCCTCGGACAGGGGCCGAGCCGGGTGGGGCCACACGAACACCCCGCCATTGACCAGCGGCATGTGGCGGCGGCCCGAGATTTCGGCGCCGAACACCGCATCGCCCAGCGGGCCGGCCAGGCTGGCGCCATAGACCTCGATCCCGGTCGGAAATTCCAGGTTGTAGGCGCCGACCGACGGGCCGTAGAGCGGGGCGAGCCTCGGGTAATATTCGATATTCGGCGTCTTGGCGTCGAAGCTCAGCGCATAGAGGCCGATATCGTAGTCGCCGCGATGCCATTTGAGCGACAGCCCGTACTGGTCGGTCGAATCCGGCACGGTTTCCGCCGTGCGCCGGTAATAGAAGGTGCCGCGCCGGGGCACGGTCAGGCTGATCAGCCGCGTCCCGTCCGTGCCCAGCACGTTGTTGGGGTCGACATAGCCATAATCCGGATCGATCCGGCTGCGCCGCCACTCGAACTGGTAATAGGCCTGGATCGTGAGATCGCCGGTCGCGGCCCAGCTGAGCGACAGCTGGTCGACCGGCAGATAGACATTCCTGGCATGATAGTCGGAGGCGACCTGCACGATATAGCTGTCGACCGGCGTCATGCCGCCGGCGATGCCGTTGTTCTGGAAGAACAGGCTTTCGCCCCAGACCAGGCTGTGCCGGCCCAGCCGGACCGACAAAGGCCGGTCGCGGCCCAGCTCGGCCGTGCCGTGGAGGAAGGCTTCGAACAGCTCCAGGTTGCGGCCGCCCTCCTCGGACGCCTCGGCGGTCCTGTAGGAGCCGGACTGGTCCCCGCCGCCATCGCTATTGTCGATCCCGTCATACCAGCCCGCCGCGCTGGCATGCAGGCCGAAATCTGCGGCGTCGACATCGACCTGCGACAGCAGATCGACACGCGCGGTATGGAAACCGGTGCCATAGACGCAGCTGCGGTCCATATAGCGCGCCAGCGTCTCATGCGCGTCCAGCGCGCAATAATCGGCCGCGGCCGGCAGGGCGTTGTGCAGGGCATATTCGGTGCTGAGCGTCACCGTGTTGTCCCAGCGGAATTGCAGATCGTCGAACGGCCCCGCCAAGGCGGCGGACATGGCGATCGCGGCGGCGCCGAAAGCGGCAGGCAGGCAGGGAATCAAGCGCATCGCGGCAGGCGTTCGTCGGTCCCGTTGGGCATGGCAAAGCGATATCGCATCGCGGTCTATCCGCATAGCGGATCGATGCCGTCTGCGCATGGGCGCCGTGAAGCCGCAATGGAATAATTCTCGCTGTCGAGCGTCGCTATCGATAACGTTTCCCTGATCGGTCCGGCATGAGGCCGGGTCGACGGTTTCAGGGGTGATTTCGGCGGACCGGAGGCGGCTGCGACAGGTGATCCTGCGATTTCCCAAAAAGCGGCCGGCTCAGGTGACTGGTGCAGGGGCGACGAGCAATGCCGAGGTTGCAAAGGGCGCGGATGCCGATGCGTTTTCGGCCGCGGTGCTTGCGGCCCTGCCGCGCCTGCGGCGCTACGCGATCGCCCTCTTGCGGGATATGAGCATGGCGGATGATCTGGTGCAGGATTGTATCGAACGCGCGTTGAAGAACCGCGCTTCATTGGCCGACCCGGCCCATATGTCGGGCTGGCTGAGCTCGATCCTGCACAACCTCTATCTGGATTCATTGCGGCAGAAACGCCGCCGCGGTGCGCATATCGAGCTGGACGATTCCTTGAACCTGATCGAGCTCAGCGTGCTGCCGGCGGACCGGGGCACGGCCAAGGATCTGGTCGAGGCGATGAGCGATCTCAGTTTCGAGCATAGGCAGATATTGTTGCTGATCGGATTGGAAGGACATAGTTACCGTGACGTCGCCGAACAGCTCGGTATTCCGATCGGCACCGTCATGTCGCGGCTGGCCCGTGCGCGCACCCAGCTGCGCGCCAGGCTGGAGGGCGAAGTGTCGGTCGACAAGGGGCCGGCCAATGGCCCGATCGTGCCCTGGCCGGGCAAGAAGGCAGTGAACTGACAATGGACAGGACAATCCTCACCGACGAGGATCTGGGCGCCTTCATCGATGGCGAGCTGGAGGAGAAGCGCGACATCGCGATCGCCGCCCTCATCGCGTCCTCGCCCGAGCTGTCGAAGCGGGTCGAGCGGCTGATCCTCGACAAGGACATGATCGCTCGCGTCTACGGCCCGCTGATCGAGCAGCCGGTGCCCGACGCGATGCGCCGGACGGTGACCGGGTACAGCCCGGCGCCCGTGCGCGCGCCCAGGCGCTTCCTGCCCGCCGCCATGGCGCTGGCCGCGGCGATCGTCGCCGCCGTCTTCGCCTATCCGATGCTTTCGGGTGTTGGGGACGACCCGCTGGTGGCCGATGCGCTGGCGGTGCGGTCGGGGCAGATCCATGCCGTCCGGCAGTTCGCCGATACCGATCTCTCAGCCGAGGCCACTCGCGACGGCCTGGTCCGGGCCGCGCTCGCCGTGCCGGTCAAGGTGCCGAACCTGGAAAAGGCCGGCTACAAGTTGATCGGCATCTCCGCCTATCCCGACAAGGGTGGCCACAAGGCGCTGCAGCTCAGCTATCGCGGCCGCGACGGCATCCTGTTCACCATGTATATGCGCCAGACCGCCGGCAGCGACCGCTTCGAACTGTCGGCCCGCCGGAACATGCAGGTCTGCGTCTGGCAGAACGACGATCTCTCGGTGGTGATGCTCGGCGAAATGCCGGCGCACGAGATGCTGAAGGTCGCGACCGCGACCTATGCGGATTTGAATTTCTGAAAATCCCTCGCCCGCTTGCGGGAGAGGGTTACGCAGGCTTAGCGAACGAAGTGAGCTTAGCCGGAGTTGGGTGAGGGGAAATCTTCGGCGTTACCCTCACCCTCCCAGCCTGCGGCTGGGCCCCTCCCTCTCCCGTTTCACGGGCGAGGGATTTCTTTACCGCACGCCCTCCGCCGCCAGCGTCTCCGGCGCGAACTCCCTTGCGCCGTGCGGGGCGACGATCTTGTACGGCTCCCGCTCGTTGTTGAAGGCGAAGGCGAAGACATAGCCGCCGGCCTCGAGGTCGTAGATGAACTCGCTGGCCAGCACCACCGCCGGCAGGTCGGGGACCAGGTACATGGTGCCGTGGCTGAATTTCCATAATTTGCCGTCGGCGTCCCACTGGTCGGAATAGACGGCGAACCAGCTGTCCTCGTCGAGATAGAGCCGGCGGTGCGGCACCAGATGGCGCTTGCCCGGGGCCAGCGTGCCGTCCACCACCCAGACCCGGTGCAGCTCATAGCGCAGCGTATCCGGATTGGCGTGGCGGGGGCCGGTGATCTGGCTTTCCGGCGTGTTGTGGAAGCGGTTGTTGTTGTAGGGGATATACATCTCCCGCTTGCCCAGCAGCTTGAAATCGTAACGGTCGGGGCTGCCCGAGAAGACGTAATAATCGTCGAACGTCTCGATCCCGCCGCCGTCCGGCGTCGGTGTGTCGTAGGACAGCAGCGGGGATTTCCGGACCCGCCGTTCGCGCGGCAGATATTGCCAGGCCTGGACCGGATGGTCGGCGATGTCGTTCGCCTGCCACAACAGATAGGCCCGCCCGGCCAGCCCCGGCGGACCGTCCGACAGCTCCTTGCGCAGGAAGTAATAGTCGCCGAACGAACCCGGCGTGGCGTCCGGATAGTAATAGGGAAAATCGACCAGCTCATGGAACTGGTTGGAGAGCTCCACCGTGCCGTCGGAGGAGACGACATAGTTGCGGATATTGTCCTCGCGCGCCGGCCCCCAGAAGGCTAGCAGGTGGTTCCATACCGCCTCGGTCCCGTTCCTGGGGACGGGGAAGGGGATGCCGCCCGCCGCGCCGGTCACGCCATAGCCGATGCCCTCCGGCGCCGCCTTGGCGCGGGTGGCGTTGGCGAAAATCGCATCATAGACACGCTGCGGCGCCGCCGCCGTCCGGTGGGTCGGATAGATGTCCATCCGATAGTCGGGATATTTCTCGAACAGCGCTTTCTGCCCTTCGGGAAGCCGGTCGGCGTAATTCTTGTAGTTGCCGGCGGTGATCGAGAAGAGCGGGCGTTCGTCCTTGAACGGATCGGGACGCGCGCCGCCGGGCCGGTAGTCGGCTGCCGGCGCGATGATGCCGCCGGTCCAGGCCGGGATCGAACCGTCCTTGTTGCCGGCCCGCTCGGCCCCGGTCGGGGTCAGGGTGGATTTGAGCTGTGCCGCCTCCTCGGGCGAAACCGCGGCATTGGCAGCGTGGTGGAGGATCAGTCCCGACGACAGCAGGAGCGCCAGCGCCATACGCCATCCACGCATCGACAGGTCACCCGGATTGTTCATCGTTCTTTGGACCGCAACTACACAGCAGTTTCAAGGGTTTTGCCAAGCGCGGCGGCCAGGCTGCCGCGCGGCTCGACGGTGACGTCGGCTAGCCCAAGCCACGCCGCCATCAGGCGCAGTTCCTCCGCCAGCGCCTGTGCGGTGCGGCCGGTATCGGCATGGTCCTCGCGGTGGGCGGCGGCAACGCGCAACAGGCCGGCCCTGCGGTCGGCCTTGAGGTCGACCCGCGCGGCCAGCCGGTCACCCAGCAGGAAGGGCAGGACGTAATATCCGAACTCCCGCTTATGGGCTGGGGTATAGATCTCGATTCGGTAGCGGAAGCCGAACAGCCGCTCCGTCCGGTCGCGTTCCCACACCAGCGGGTCGAAGGGGGAGATCAGCGTCCGGCCCGCGACCCGGACGGGCCGCGCCGCCTCGGGGTCGAGATAGGCTGGGTTGCGCCAGCCTTCGACCGTGACCGGGATCAGCCTCCCGGCCTCGACCAGCTCGGCTACCCGCGCCTTGGAATCGGCGGGGTCGAGGCGGAAATAATCGCGCAGGTCGGGCTCGGTGGCGATGCCCAGCGCCCGGGCGGCGATGCCGATGAGGTGGCGCTGGGCATCGGCCTCGTCCGGGGTCGGCAATGCCTGGATCACATCGGGGATGACGCGCGCCGTCAGGTCGTAGGCGCGCTCGAAGCCGCGCCGGGTGGCGGTGGTAATACGGCCGGCCCAGAACAGATATTCCAGCGCGATCTTGGTCTCGGTCCAGCCCCACCAGGAACTGCCCTTGTGGGTCGACCGGTCGAGGTCGCTGGCCGCCACCTGGCCGCGCCGCTCGACTTCGCGATAGACGTTTTCGACGAAATCGGCCTTTTCCCGCACGATCCGGGCGATGCCGCTATAGATGCCGTCCAGCCGCTCCGCCCGCGCCATGCGCCAGCGCATATAGGGCTGCAGCGACATCGGCAGCAGCGACGCCTCATGCGCCCAATATTCGAACAGCGACCGTCGCTTAGGCTCCCACGCCGCGGCGTCGAGCAGGGCCGGGTCATAGGCGCCCAGGCGGGAGAACAGCGGCATGTAATGCGCCCGGGTCAGCACATTGACCGAATCCATCTGGATCAGCCCAACCCGGTCCAGCACCTGCTGCAGGTGAAGGTGCGTCTTCCTGCCGGCGCGCCGCGCCCGGTTCAGGCCTTGCGCCGCCAGCGCGACCCGCGCCGCCTCGCGCCGGCTTATGCGGTTCCGGCTTACGGAGTCCATGAACGATTCGTTGGTTTTGTGCTCATCGGGGAAGCGCTTTATAGCGGCAAACGCGGATCGGCGTTAGGTTGCGTCGCCGTCATTTTGGCTTGGCGCAGGATCGCGCCGGCGCCGGAGTTTGAAGTTTCATGGTCAGCATCCGCCATCTCGCCGTTCTCGCCGCACTGGCTGCCTTGGCCGCCTGCTCGTCCGAGCCCAAGGGACCGCCGCCGCCGACCTTCAGCCCAAATGGCGAGCCGCTGGTGCCGCCGCAATATCCGCAGGATTGCGAGGAGGCGCTCGACCAGTGGTTCGACCGGCTCGATACCGGCCATACCGGCGGGATCAGCCATGCGGCGCTGATGGGCGACGCCGAGCGCCAGTACCGGCTGATGGACCTGCGCCATGACGGCAAGGTGACGGCCGAGGAGCTGTCGAAATACCGGCTCAAGATGATGGGCGGCCATTATCTCAGCGTCAGCACGCCGGGCCAGCAGGTGCGGATCGGGCGCGGCAGCGACGACGAGGCGCGGCCGGGCGACCGGCTCGACGAGCCGGCCGACGACGACCGGCCCCGCAAGCGTCACGGCGAGGACGACCGGCCGGTCGACGCCTATGCCGCGCTGGTGTCGGACCAGCCCGACCCGGTGATGTCGGCCGATACCGACCTCGACGGCTCGGTCACCTGGGACGAGTTCCGCGCCCTCGTCTCCCAGAACTTCGCCGACTACGACCGCGACCACACCGGAGTCATCACCAAGTCCGAGGTCGAGAAGATCTGTTCGCGGAAATAGCGGCTGCCTCGACAGGGACCAGCCTGGCGATCGGGAAAAGATAATGACTGCCGCCGCTGAAAATATCCGTTAGACTTCCCGCCAAAAGGGAGCGCCGGACCTCGTCGTTTGGCTGAATCCGGGGCCTGCAAGGTGCTGCTCGTCAATGACCCGAAGGGTCAAAGATTGGGAAGGGTCGTAAGCATGCCAACGTCTTCATCGCCGGCCAACGCCGGAAAGCCGCGCTCGATCGCCTTGGTCGGCCCGAACGGAAGCGGAAAATCCACGCTTTTCGATGGATTGATGTCAGCCGCCGGGGTGACGGTCAGGCGGGGCGGAGACATCCATACCCGCGGCGTGACCACCGAGCTCAGGCTCGGCCATTGCGCCTTCATGGGCGATCGCTGGTCCATCCTGGATTGTCCGGGCTCCGTCGAATTCGCGTATGAGACGGCGGCGGCGCTCGCGGCGGTCGATCTTGCCGTCCTCGTGTGCGAGCCCGCGCCCGAGCGTGTCGCGACCCTCGCCGCGTTGATGAAAACGATCGAAGACCTGGGCGTGCCGCATCTTGTCTTCATCAACAAGATCGACACGCTTTCCGGCGCCGTCCGCGACACGCTGGCGGCAATCCAGGGCTATTCGAGACATCCGCTGGTCCTGCGGCAGGTGCCGATCCGGGATGGCGATGCGGTCACCGGCTATGTCGATGTCGTGCACGAGCGTGCCTACCGCTACTCCGCCGGCCAGCCGTCGGAGCTGATCGCCATGCCGGCACATGTGCTGGAACGCGGAAAAGAGGCCCGCGCCAGCCTTGCGGAGGTTCTTGCCGACCATGACGACGGTATTCTGGAAAAGATACTGGACGACGTTCCGCTAAGCTCGAACGAGATCTATCCGCAGCTCCATAGGGACCAGGTGAACGGCGCGATCGTCGAGGTGCTGTTCGGCGCGGCCGCGCGCGGCGCCGGCATTCTCCGGCTGTGGAAGGCATTGCGTCACGACGTGCCCGATCCGATCGAAACCGCGGCGCGCCGCGGCGTCGCGGCCGAAGGGCCGCCGCTGGTTCAGGTTTTCAAGACGCAGTACCGGCCGCACACCGGCAAGCTCTCTTATGCGCGGGTTTGGCGCGGTCCGCTGCAGGAGGGGGCGATCCTGAACGGTGTCCGCATCAGCGGCATCCACATGCTGTCCGACGGCGAACCGATCAAGGTTTCGGAGGCGGACAGCGGCGAACTGGTTGCGCTGGGACGGCTGGAGGGCGTGCCGACGGGCACGACGCTGGCCGGCACCGCCACGGCGGCGCTCCCTTTCCCTGAACCGCCGGCGCCGCTCTATGCGCTGGCGATCGCGACGCCGGAGCGGAAGGACGACGTCAAGCTGTCCGGGGCGCTGCGCAAGCTGACCGAGGAAGATCCGTCGCTGAGCGTGATACAGGATGAGGAGACCGGTGAAACGCTTCTGCGCGGGCTGGGTGAGGCGCATCTCAAGCTGGCGATCGGCCGGCTTTCAACCCTCTATAATCTCGCGATCATGACCGACCCGCCCAGCATTGCGTTCAAGGAAACGATCCGCCGGGCGGTCTACCAGCATTCGCGGCTGAAGCACCAGACCGGCGGCCACGGCCAGTACGCCGACGTCAAGCTCGAGATTCAGCCGCGGCGCCCGGGCGAAGGCTTTCTGTTTATCGACCGCACCGTAGGCGGCGCGGTGCCTAAGCAATATATCCCGGCGGTGCGCGAAGCCGCCCAGGAGGCGATGTCGAAAGGCCCGTTCGGCCATCCGGTGGTCGATGTCGCGGTCGTCCTCGTCGATGGCGGATTCCACGCGGTCGACAGTTCCGACATGGCCTTTCGCAACGCGACCCGCAACGCCGTCGCCGAAGGCCTCGCCAAGGCCGACCCGGTTCGGCTCGAGCCCATCCACCATGTCACGGTCAGTGTGCCGAACACGTTCACCGCGAACGCGCAGCGCATCCTGTCGGGGCGGCGCGGGCAAATTCTCGGCTATGCCGAACGGCCGGGCTGGCGCGGGTGGGACGACGTCGAGGCGCTCGCCCCCGCCGCCGAGCTGCAGGATTTCATCATGGAACTGCGCTCCCAGACCATGGGCCTCGGCAGCTACCGGCACAGCTTCGACCATCTTGCCGAGGCCCGCGGGCGGACCGCTGATACCGGCGCTCCGGCAGCCCTCAGAAACCGCAGATAGACGACTGCGCTATAGCCCGATCAGCTCCGCGATCGACTCACCGAAGAACTGCCTGCGGGCATGGTCGCCGGCGTCCGCCAACTGCGCCTCGCACAGCTTGACCGCATCGGCGCGGCCCTCCTGGTGGGGATAGTCGCTGGAGAAGACCAGGAGCCCGGGCGGCAGCTGGCCGAAGGTCGGCTGGATCGGGTCGCAGGCGGTCAGCGGGGTGAAGCGGACCTGGCGGCGAATGTAGTCCGAGGGCTTCAGCGGCAGCTTGTAGTCGCCCTGGCCGATGCCGAACTGCGCGCCATAGGGGCCGACGGTCACCCGCTCCAGCATCGCCATCAGGTTGGGAACACAGCCGATGCCCGGCTCCTCGCCGATGATATGGACGTCAATTATATGCTGGCGGCCCGACGGGTGC